>NZ_JBEXWB010000011.1:0-54058 GCF_040629645.1 Streptomyces sp. NPDC005899
GCCCGTGGGGCTCGCGGCCGGGACGGCCGGTTCCGCCGCCGCCGACGGTCCGGCCGCGCCGGCGGCCTCCGTCCGGCACCCCGCAGTCAGCACGGCGACGGCCAGCACACCGAGGGCGGCAGCCGTCGCCGTACGCCGCCGGGCGGCACGGAGGCCGTTCGTCCGCTCCGCGCCCGCACCGGCCCGGCCCCTTCGGCTCCCCGCTCGTCCCATCGTCGGCCCCCTGGCTCGCCCGCCACCGGCCCCGTCCTGGCCCGGTATCCCATGAGACGGATTCCCGCCCTGCCCGGTTGCGCAATCCCGAGCATGATGGGGACACGCGTCCGGACTCGGGGGAGCATGCTGTGAGCAAGGTCCCAACGCGTGGCTCACCCCGGCCGGGCCGCCGCCGCTAGAGTCCGTCGCGAGGTCTTGTTACCGAGAAGTAGCGTGAGCGGGAGGCACAGCACATGACGCGTGAGTCCGAGTCGGGACTGCCCATCGAGCCGGTGTACGGACCGGACGCGCTCGAAGGCTGGCGGGCCGACGAGAAGCTGGGCGAGCCGGGTGCGTACCCGTTCACGCGCGGTGTCTACCCCACGATGTACACGGGCCGGCCGTGGACGATGCGGCAGTACGCCGGGTTCGGCACGGCGACGGAGTCCAACGCCCGCTACAAGCAGCTGATCGCCAACGGCACGGCCGGACTCTCGGTCGCGTTCGACCTGCCGACACAGATGGGGCACGACTCGGACGCCCCGATCGCCTCCGGCGAGGTCGGCAAGGTCGGGGTGGCCATCGACTCGATCGACGACATGCGTGTCCTGTTCGACGGGATCCCGCTGGGCGAGGTCTCCACCTCCATGACGATCAACGCCCCGGCGGCCCTGCTGCTCGTCCTCTACCAACTGGTCGCCGAGGAACAGGGCGTGCCGGCGGAGAAGCTGACGGGCACCATCCAGAACGACGTGCTCAAGGAGTACATCGCCCGCGGCACGTACATCTTCCCGCCCAAGCCGTCGCTGCGGCTGATCGCGGACATCTTCAAGTACTGCCGTGCCGAGATCCCCAAGTGGAACACCATCTCGATCTCCGGCTACCACATGGCCGAGGCGGGTGCCTCGCCCGCGCAGGAGATCGCCTTCACGCTGGCCGACGGCATCGAGTACGTCCGCACGGCCGTCGCCGCCGGCATGGACGTGGACGACTTCGCCCCCCGGCTGTCCTTCTTCTTCGTCGCCCGCACCACGATCCTCGAAGAGGTCGCCAAGTTCCGTGCCGCGCGCCGGATCTGGGCCAGGGTGATGAAGGAGGAGTTCGGCGCCGAGAACCCCAAGTCGCTGATGCTGCGCTTCCACACCCAGACCGCCGGCGTCCAGCTCACCGCCCAGCAGCCCGAGGTGAACCTGGTGCGGGTCGCCGTGCAGGGGCTCGGAGCCGTGCTCGGCGGCACCCAGTCACTGCACACCAACTCCTTCGACGAGGCCATCGCGCTCCCGACCGACAAGTCCGCCCGCCTGGCGCTGCGCACCCAGCAGGTCCTGGCGTACGAGACGGACGTGACGGCGACGGTGGACCCCTTCGCGGGGTCGTACGTCGTGGAGAAGATGACCGACGACGTCGAGGCGGCGGCCCTGGAGCTGATGCGGAAGGTCGAGGACATGGGCGGGGCGGTCAACGCCATCGAACGTGGTTTCCAGAAGAGCGAGATCGAGCGCAGCGCCTACCGCATCGCCCAGGAGACGGACAGCGGTGAGCGGGTCGTCGTCGGGGTGAACCGCTTCCGGCTCGACGAGGAGGAACCGTACGAGCCCCTGCGCGTCGACCCCGCGATCGAGGCCCAGCAGGCCGCCCGGCTGGCGAGACTCCGGGCGGAGCGCGACCAGGGGGCGGTGGACGCGGCGCTGGCCGAGCTGAAGAAGGCGGCGGAGAGCGACGCGGGCACGGCCAACGTCCTCTACCCGATGAAGGACGCGCTCCGCGCGCGGGCCACGGTGGGCGAGGTGTGCAACGCGCTGCGGGAGGTCTGGGGCGCGTACGTCCCGACCGACGCGTTCTGAGGGGCGGGTGGACGTCCTTCACCGTGCCGGCCGCGGACCGGGTGGAGGCGGAGCGCTCCGCGGAGGGGCTGCTCGGCGGCGGCGAGGGCTGATCCGCCGGGCGGTCCACCGCGACGAGGACCGCCCGGGCCGGGTGTCGTACTGGCGTGCGACACTCCGTTCATGCTGGGTGTCACCGATCTTCCGACCTATCTCGCCGGCCTGGTGCTGATCCTCCTGCTGCCGGGACCGAACTCGCTGTACGTGCTGTCGGTCGCGGCCCGGCGCGGGGTGCGCACCGGCTATGTGGCCGCTGCCGGGGTGTGGACCGGGGACGCCGTCCTGATGACGCTGTCCGCGTTGGGCGCCGCCTCACTGCTGCAGACGACGCCCCTGCTCTTCGCCGTCGTCAAGTACGCGGGGGCGGGCTACCTGACCTGGATGGCGTTCGGGATGCTGCGCGCCGCCGTGTCGATGTGGCGGGAGCGGCACCTGCGGGTGGCCGGGCCGGCGGACGCGGCTCCGGCACCGCCGGGGGTGCCGGCGCGGCAGTCCGTGCGGGAACGCCCCTACCGGCGCGCGCTGGTGGTCAGCCTGTTCAATCCCAAGGCCATCCTGTTCCTCATCTCCTTCTTCGTGCAGTTCGCCGACCCCGGATACGCCTATCCGGCCCTGTCGTTCCTGCTGCTGGGCGCGCTGTTGCAGGCCGGCAGCTTCCTCTACCTCTCCGTGCTCATCTTCGGCGGCACCCGGCTGGCCGCCGCCTTCCGCCGCCGCAAGCGGCTGTCGGCGGGGGCCACCTCGGCGGCGGGCGTGCTGTTCCTGGGCTTCGCGGCGAAGCTCTCGTTCAGCAGCGTCTGAGGAGCGCCTGCGGGGCGGGCGGCGGGCCGCTAGTGGTGCCAGGCATTGCCTCCGACGTTGTGGATCATGCGCTGGAGGACCTTGAGCGCGGCGACGAACTCCTCGTCCGGGATTCCGGCGTGGATCTCCGCTCTCGCCCGGGCGACCCGTTCGTACGCCTTCTCGCGCAGGGCGTGGCCCTCGGGGGTGAGCCGCAGCCGGTCGGCCGCGTCCTGGGTGACCAGGCCGTGGGCGACCAGGGTGTCGATCTCCGGCTCCAGCCCGTCGCCGACGTTCAGGTAGCCGCGGAGCATCGCCACCACCTCGGCGCGCGGCCTGCCCTCGTCGTCGGCGTCGACGAGCTGATTGAGGACCCACCAGGGGGGCTGGGTCAGGCCGTGCTCGGCCAGGGCGGCACGGATGTGGGTCACGGTCGCCTCGTGGGCGGCCCAGCTCCAGTAGCCGATGGGCTGCCGGGCCAGTCCCGCGTCGTCGTGTGTGTAGTCCATGTCCTGGACCGTAGGACCTCGAGCGAGGTTGAGGTCAAGGCCCGGTGATCCGGCGGAGCCCGGTCCCGCCCCGCGCTCTCAGCCCAGCCGCTCCCGGAGCGGGACCCTGGCGGCCTGTGCCGCCATCGTCCGCTTCAGACGGGGCCCGATCGGCTTCTCCACCCAGCGGTGGAGCAGGTGGGCCAGGAGGAGCATGCAGCCCACCGAGGCGGCCAGCGTCACCTGTGTAGGCAGGTGCAGGACGCGGTTCATGACGCGGATCGCGAACCAGCCCAGGTGCTCGTGCAGCAGGTAGAACGGGTAGGTGAGCGCGCCGGCGACCGTCAGCCAGCGCCAGTTCGCCCATCGGAGCCCGCCGAGCGCCACCGCCGCCACCGCGGCGAACGCCAGCGTCACGATCGCCTGCACGACGTAGGGGGAGCGCGCGAAGTCGCCCTCCATGCCGGGGTGCCAGAGGGCCGTGACCGAGTACCGCTGACCCAGGAGCCAGCTCGTGACCACGATGCCCCACAGCAGCAGGTCGCTGCCGTAGCGGTGGATGAGGTAGAGGGCGAGCCCGCCGACGAAGTACGGGGCGTGGTCCCGCATCACCAGGGCGTCGGTGAGCGGTGTCTGCGCCACCCGGGCGAAGACGGCCGCGAACGTCCAGCCGATGCAGAAGACGACCACCCGGCGGTAGGTCACACCCCGCCAGACCACGAACACGGCGAAGAGCAGGTAGAACCGCATCTCCACCCAGAGCGTCCAGCAGACGCCGAGGACCCGGTCCACCCCCATCGGCTGCTGGAGCATGGTGAGGTTGACGAGGAGTTCGTCCAGCGGCAGTGGCGCGACCACCACCGGGAGCAGTACCGCGGCACCGGTGATGAGCACGATCGCCGCCCAGTAGGCGGGGTACAGGCGGGCGACCCTGGACCGGAAGAAGTCACCCGGGCTCCGCCCCCAACTGCTCATGCAGATCACGAAGCCGCTGATGATGAAGAACAGCTGCACCCCGAGGCTGCCGTACGTGGCGAACGACGACAGCGTGGGGAACTTCACGCCCGGCGACTGGCCCCAGGACTCGGCCACCGGGCCGTTCTTGCCCGCGTAGTGGTACAGGCAGACCATCAGCGCCGCCAGGATGCGCAGGCCGTCCAGGGCCCGCAGGCGGCCCGTGTCCCTGGAAGCGGAACGGGATGCCGGTGCCGGGGCCGCCGCCTGGGCGGGCGGTGGTGGTGCGATCGTCACGTCGGTGGTCCTTCCACGTCTTCCACCGTCTTCCCCCCGGGAAGACGCACGTCATGGGGTGGCTGTCAGCCGCACGGTCAGGGAGCGGGTGTCAGCCGCTGTTGACCCGGCCGCCGCCCGGGAGACGGCGGCCGGCCGCCCGCTGCCAGGTGCGGGCCTGCCGGGCGAACCGGCGCACGGTGGGGTTGCGGGGGAGGAAGTCGAACTGCGGGGGCAGGGCGCCGGGCAGGGCGAGGGCGGTCAGGCGGCGGCGCCTGAAATAGCGCTCCCGGCCGGACACCGGCTGTCGGGCCAGGAACGCCTCCGCGGAGGGACGCAGTTCCGGGTAGATCTTCGGCTGCATCGCGAAGCCGACGGCGGTGACCAGCCCGCCGAGGTCGCGCCGGATCCGCTCCTCGCCCGGCAGGCTCCACCCCGCGGTCGCCGCCGCGTCCTCGAGGTCGGGCAGGAGCGCGTCGACGATGGTGACCGGGACGCGGTTGCTGTTCTGGTACGGGGTGAGCCCGTTGAGCAGCGTGTCCGTGCCCAGGCGGGCGACGGGGATGCCGTAGAAGGCGGCGGCGGTGAGCAGGGCGGTGGAGAAGGCGCCGACGACGAGCGCCGGGCGCAGCCGCTGGTAGACCACTTCGGCGATGACCGGGGCGTCCAGCACGGTCAGTTCGGCGCCCAGCCGCCCGGCCTCCTCCTCCAGGACGTGCGACCAGCCGGCCGGAGCGGAGGGATGCGGCTTGAAGACGAGGTGGCGGTGCCCGAGCGCGACGGCTCCGCGCACCATCCGCACGTGGAGGTCCTCCTCCTCGGCGGGGGTCAGGACGTCGATCGCCGACAGGTACTGGCCGAGCAGCAGGGCGGGGGCCTCCTCGCTCCGGGGGGCGGCGAAGGAGGGCGCCGAGCCGGCCAGCTCCGCGAGCACGCCGAGGAACTCGGCCGTGGGCACGATCTCGGGCTCGACGCCGAACTCGGAGAGCAGCAGGGGCCTGAGCCCGGGTACCAGGTCCAGGTGGAGGAGCCGCTGCACCCGGGTGCCGATCAGCGGATCGATCCTGTTCCGGGTCGGGCCGTAGCTCATCAGCCCGTCGGCGTAGACGTGCACGGGGCTCTCGCCGAAGATCTTCACCAGGGCGCTGGACGGGTTCGCCTGGATCGACTCGCAGGCGATCTCCACCGGCCCGTCACCGAGGTCCCAGGCCAGCCGCAGGTACCGCTCCCAGAGCAGCGTGTCCTGGTCGCGGGGGAACCAGCCCGCCGGGTGGAAGGGCTGGATGAACTCGTTCCAGGAGAGCACGGTGTCGAACTCGGTGCGCAGGCACGCGAACCCGTCCATCCGGTCGAGCGGGGTGCCCACCTCCGGGGCGTACGAGGTGTCGCTGACGACCAGGACGCGGCGGTGCGCGTCACGGGGGCCGAACTGGCCCGCGCGGATGGCGGCGGTGACCGTGGCCGCGGCGTACTGCGAGCAGGCCGCGAAGAGCTGGGTGGTGCGGGGGCCGGACATCAGGCGGAGACTCCTGTGGTGACGGAGGGAACGGACCCGGTGGGGACCGGGCGGCGGCGGAGCCGGCGGAGCCGTGCCGCCCGCTGGTCCCCGAGCGAGTCGAGTGTGTCGCTGAGGAGGTCCTGCGGAAGGCGCTGGAGTGCGGCCGCGCTCATCGAGCGCAGTTTCCGCGCGACGGCCGGCTCGAACCTCTCGACGGAGTTCAGGTGGTGCGCCATGACGGCCGCGTAGGTCCGGACGGCTTTGGGCAGCAGCCTGTCCGCCTCGGGGTCCCGGGCCGTCTCCTCGATGACCTGGTCGAACGCCCGGATGAAGTCGAGCTGTCGCACGTCGCCGATCTGGGTGAGCGAGGAGGCGACGCCGCGCCGGTAGAACACCCCGAGCAGTCCCACCGCGGCGAAGGACTCCGCCTCCCGGTGCAGCCGCCAGATCCACGGCCGGTCCTCGGCCGTCCGCAGCCCGTGCGTGAAGTGGAGCAGTCCGCGGTCGACGAGGCGCCGGTGGTAGATGCCGGCCCAGGCGTACGGGTAGTCCACCGACGTGGTGCGGTCGGCCGGCAGGATGGCCTCCCGCGGGCTGAACGGAACGCCCCGCAGTCCGTGCGGCACCCGGTGCACGGTCCGGGCCCGGCCGGTGACCTGCACGTGGTCGGCGCGCACGAAGTCGCACCCCAGCTCCTGCGCCGCGGCCAGCAGCCGCTCGTAGTAGCCGGGGGCCAGCCAGTCGTCACCGTCGAGGAAGGTGATGAACTCCCCGCTCGCGGCGTCCAGTCCGGTGTTGCGCGCGGTCGCGAGCCCGCCGTTCCTCTCGTGCCGTATGACGACCGCCCCGGGGATGTCGTCCCGCGCCCGGCGCAGGATGTCGGCCGTCCCGTCCGTCGAGCAGTCGTCGACCAGGATGAACTCGAAGTCCCCACGCGCGTTCGCGCGGAGACTTCTGAGGGTGTCGGGCGCGTAGGTCTGCACGTTGTAGAACGGCACGATGACGGACAGCTTAACCATGCGGATCACGCTAGGTCCGGGCCCTGACATGCCGTCTGTCCCCGGTGGGGACACGGGGTGAACGGGCCGTGTCGGCTCCGTTAACCGGCCCGGCGACACGGGCTCGGGCCCCGGCGGGCGGCCCTGATTCCCAAGCGTCGGTGGGCTGTTAACCATCTGTTGCCCCCGCGTTGGGCCGCCCATCGAAATGCCTTCCTAACTTCTAGGGCGTGCCCCCTCGTACCAGTAACGCGGCCGGTCCGGCCGTCACCCCAGCAGCCGGCCGCGCGGCGCTCCGCGTCGCCGTGCTCGCCGACTCCGACACCCGCTGGAAGTGGGGTGCGCTCACCGCGCACCGCCTCGCCGGTGCCGCTGGTGCCGTCGGCTCCGGCCGGGCGGAGCGGCCCGCCGAGATCAGCGGGCTGCTGCTGCGCGGCCGGGCCACCCCCACTCCCCGGCAGCTCGCCGAGGTGGGTGTGGACACGGGCCGGGTGCGTGAGGTGACGACGGCCGAGTTCCTGCGCACCGTGCGGGACGAGGCGTACGACGTCGTGGTCCTGGCGCTCGTCGGCGGTGCCGTACAGGCGATGCTGCACGGCCTGGCCGCACTGGAGCTCCCGCGCAGGCCGGTCGTCGTCACCGGTTACGTCGGGGTCGTCTACGAGAAGCTCGCCGACGGGCTCCTGCTGCGGCACGGCGCCGACATGGTCCTCGCCAACTCCCGTCACGACGCCGGGCGCTTCCGCACGGTGTACGAGGGGGTCGGCGCGGACGCCTCCGCCGTCACCGAGGCCGCCCTGCCGTTCCTCGGCGGGGAGCCGCACCGGGCGGAGGAGGGCCGCGACACCGTCGTGTTCGCCGCCCAGCCCTCCGTACCGGCGTCCCGCGCCGAGCGCGCCTACCTGCTGCGCCGGCTCGTCGAGCACGCCCGGCTGCACCCGCGCCGCGAGGTCCTGCTGAAGCTCCGCTCCAGGCCGGGCGAGCACACCACGCACATCGAGGAGCTCCCCTACCAGCGCCTCGCGGACCGCGTGCCCGGCGGCCTCCCGCCCAACTTCCGCCTCGTGTACGGGCACATGGGCGAGGTCCTGGACCGCACCGACCTGCTGGTCACCGTCTCCTCGACCGCGGCGCTGGAGTCCCTGCACCGGCGGATCCCGACCGCGGTCCTGTCCGACCTCGGCGTCCGCGAGGCACTCGGCAACCACCACTTCATCGGTTCCGGGCTCATCACGTCGTGGGACCACCTCGACGGCGGATTCCGCCCGCGCCCCGACGAGGAGTGGCTCGCCGGCCAGGGAGTCGCCGCCGACGGCTCGTACTCCACCGCCTACGACGCCGCCCGCGCCCGGGTGGACGGACTGCTGGCCGCCGGCCCGCTGCCCGCCCTCGCCCCCTACTACACCGCCGCCACCGCCCCCGGTTACCTCCCCGGCATCCTCGCCCGCTACCACCTGGGCCCCGACGGCCGCCCGCTGCCGGGCGCCGCCGCCCCCCGGGAGGCCGGCCGGGTCAGGGGAGCCGTGCGGGAGACCGTCCGCAACGCGGCGCGCGGTGCCTACCGCCACGGCGTCCAGCGGGTCGCCCCGGTGATCCGCCGGATGGGCGAGCTGTGACCACCACTCCAGGAGCAACCATGACCCCGCCCCCGGCCCCGACCGTGCTCGCCGTGATCCCCGCCCGCGGCGGATCCAAGGGCGTTCCCGCCAAGAACCTCGCCGAGGTCGGCGGCTTCCCCCTCGTCGCCCGCGCGGTCCGCGCCTGCCTGGCGTCCCCCGAGGTCACCGACGTCGTCGTGACGACCGACGACGAGGCCATCGCCGACGCGGCCCGAGCCGCGGCCGAGGCACTCGGCGACGGGCCCCGGCTGCACTGCGTGCAGCGCCCCGCCGCCATCGCGGGCGACACCGCGACCAGCGAGGCGGCCGTCCTGCACGCCCTGGACGCCTACGAGGCCCTGCGGGGCGGCCGGACGGCCGACGTGGTGCTGCTCGTCCAGTGCACCAGCCCCTTCATCACCCGCGAGGACGTCGACGGGGTCGCCGCCGCCGTCGCCCGGGACGGCGCCGACACGGCCGTCACCGTCGCCCCCTTCCACGGCTTCGTGTGGCGCGACGGCAGCGCGGTCGAGGACACGGCGTACGGCGTGAACCACGACAAGGCCGTCCGCCCGCGCCGCCAGGACCGCCCCCAGGACTACCTGGAGACCGGCGCCGCCTACGCCATGGACGTCGCCGGATTCCGGACCCACCGCCACCGTTTCTTCGGTCACACGGCGCTCGTGGAGACCGACCCCGCCCGCGTCCTGGAGATCGACGACCCGCACGACCTCGCCCGTGCCCGCGCCCTCGCGCCGCTCCTGGACCCGTCTTCGCTGCCCACCCGGGCGGACGTCGACGCCGTCGTCCTCGACTTCGACGGCACCCAGACCGACGACCGGGTGCTCATCGACTCCGACGGCCGGGAGACCGTCGCCGTGCACCGCGGCGACGGCCTCGGGATCGCCGCCCTGCGCAAGGCCGGCCTGCCGCTGCTGATCCTGTCCACCGAGCGGAACCCGGTCGTCGCCGCCCGCGCCCGCAAGCTCCAGGTGCCCGTCCTGCACGGCATCGACCGCAAGGACCTGGCGCTCAAGCAGTGGTGCGAGGAGCAGGCCCTGGACCCCGCCCGCGTGCTCTACGTCGGCAACGACGTCAACGACCTGGCCTGCTTCGGCCTGGCGGGCTGGCCCGTCGCCGTGGCGAGCGCCCACGACTCGGTACGCGCCGCGGCGCGCGCCGTGACCGCACAGCCGGGCGGATCCGGCGCCGTCCGCGAGATCGCGGCCTGGCTCCTGGGCCCCACCCTCACCACCGAAACGCCCGACACCCCCACCGAGTAAGGAAGCACCACCATGAGCAGCACCTCCCGTCTGCGCACCTTCGGCACCCGCACCGCGGGCCCCGGCAACCCCGTCTACATCACCGGCGAGATCGGCATCAACCACAACGGCGACCTCGGCAACGCGCTCGCGCTGATCGACGTGGCCGCGGACGCCGGCTGCGACGCCGTCAAGTTCCAGAAGCGCACCCCGGAGATCTGCACCCCGCGCGACCAGTGGGACATCGAGCGCGACACCCCCTGGGGCCGCATGACGTACATCGACTACCGCCACCGCGTCGAGTTCGGCGAGGCGGAGTACCGGGCCATCTCCGAGCACTGTGCCGAGCGCGGCATCGACTGGTTCGCCTCCCCTTGGGACACCGAGGCCGTCGCCTTCCTGGAGAAGTTCGACGTCCCCGCGCACAAGGTGGCCTCCGCCTCCCTCACCGACGACGAGCTCCTGCGCGCCCTGCGCGCCACGGGCCGCACCGTCATCCTCTCCACCGGGATGTCGACGCCGCGTCAGATCCGGCACGCGGTCGAGGTCCTCGGCAGCGACAACATCCTGCTCTGCCACGCCACGTCCACGTACCCGGCGAAGGCCGAGGAACTGAACCTGCGGGTCATCAACACCCTGATGCAGGAGTACCCGAACGTCCCGATCGGGTACAGCGGCCACGAGACCGGCCTGCAGACCACGCTGGCCGCCGTGGCCCTCGGCGCCACGTTCGTCGAGCGCCACATCACCCTGGACCGCGCCATGTGGGGCTCCGACCAGGCCGCCTCCGTCGAGCCCCAGGGACTCACGCGCCTGGTGCGCGACATCCGCACCATCGAGGCGTCCCTCGGTGACGGCGTCAAGAAGGTGTACGAGTCGGAGCTCGGCCCGATGAAGAAGCTCCGCCGCGTCGCGGGCGTCGTCGCCGAGCGCGACGACGCCCCGGCCGAGCCGGTCGCGGTCTGACGGGCCGACCGGTGAACCTCGCCTTCGTCGAGAGCCCGGTCCAGCTCCTGAACGTCCTGGAGTGGACCCACGCCCGGGGAGGACCCGGCAGCACCACCGTCGTCGTCCTCCCCCCGGTCGACCCGATGTCGCGCGGCCAGCTGCGCAGGATGGCGGAGCTGGCCCGCGACGAGGGCGTCACCGTGCGCTGGCAGGAGGCGCGCGGCCGGAACGGCGCGCCCCTCAAGGCCCTGCGCGCCCTGACGGCACTCATCCGCACGGCGGACCGCATCGTCGTCGGGGACCCCTTCTCCCGGTACGTGCAGCTGCTGCTGTCCCTGGTCCGGCCCCGCCGGATCACGGTGGTCGACGACGGCACGGCCACCATGGAGTTCGTCGCCCAGCTGGCCGGCGGCGAACGCCTGGTGCGCTGGCACCGCCGGGGCAGCCGGGGCCCCCGCGAGCTGCTGCTGGCCCCGGTCACCTCGGCGGCCCGCCGTAGTTTCACACCCTCCGGGAACCGTACGGTCGAGGTGTTCACCGCGATGCCGGTGGAGGCCCCGGAGGGCGTCGAGGTCACCCCCAACACCTTCGCCTGGACCCGGGGGCGCTTCGGGCCGCCCTCCGTCACCAAGGGTGCCGACCTCGTCGGCACGTCACTGGTGGAGACGGGCGTGGTCGATCCGGTCCCGTACGAGGAGGCGGTGACGGCCCTGGCCCGTGCGCACGGCGCCACCCGCTACTTCGCCCACCGGCGTGAGTCCGCGGAGAAGCTCCACGCCCTGGAGGCCGCCACCGGTCTGGAGATCGTCCGCCCGGACCTGCCTCTGGAGCTCATCGCCCGCCGTGGCCCGATCGGCCACACGGTGGTGAGCTTCCCGTCCACGGTGGTCCACACCCTGCCGCTCGCCCTGGCGGGCACGGGAGTGAAGGTGGCGGTGTGCGACATAGCGCCCGAGTGGCTGCGCGACACGGCGTCCCCGCGTGCGCAGGGCTTCCTGAGCGGGGTCACGGAGACGGCCCGGGACGTGCAGCGGCTGGCGCCGTGGCGGGCCACGGCGGTCGTGGAGGGCTGAGCCGGCGGGTACCGGCGATACCGCCGGGTGCCCGCCCCAGGGCTTGCGCGCTCCCGCTGACGGGCAGTCGGTCCGGGTAGGGCATTGCGCCGAGGAAAGGGATCCCCACCATGACCGCCGGACTCTCCGACGACCTGAGGAAGCTCATCGACGACACCCCGGTCTTCGCGACCGTGGCCACGGTCCAGCCGGACGGCAGCCCGCAGCTGTCGGTCGTCTGGCTCGCCCGGGACGGCGACGACCTGCTGTTCTCCACGACCGTCGGGCGCCGCAAGGAGAAGAACCTGCGGGCCGACCCGCGGATCACCGTCATGATCAACCCGCCGAACGCGCCGTACACCTACGCCGAGATCCGCGGTACGGCCGCACTGACCACGCAGGGCGGACAGGAACTGATCGACGCCCTGTCCCGCAAGTACACGGGCCAGGAGTACGCGGACTTCAACCCGTCCTCGAAGGACGACGCCGCCCGGGTCGTCGTCCGCGTCACTGCGCGCAAGGTGGTCGGCTCGCTCTGAGCGCGCCGGTGCCCGGGGCCGGCCGTACGCGTCATCCCGCGAGGCGCGAGCGGGCGGGGCACCGGCGGGGCGGGTCCGCCCCGCCGGCGCCGTCCGCCCGCCCGCGCGTGCCCGCCGTACGGTGCACGCGGCGCGGGCTCAGCCGGCGAGCTCGCGGGCCCCGGCGTACCGGACGTTGATCCGGTGGAGGACACGGCTGTCCTCCAGGTCCCGGGTCGGGCTGACCCCGGTGCCGCGGTGCAGCGTGCTCATGTTGTCCCAGATCACCAGGTCGCCGGGCCGGTACCGGTGGGTGTAGCCGGGCAGCTCCTTGAGGACGAACTCCTCCAGCGCGTCGAGGGCGAGCTCCGACCGGGCGTCGGGGAGCCCGACGACGGACATGGCGCTCCCCGAGGGGGCGAAGAGGCCGCGCCCGCCGGTGACGGGGTGGGTCTCGATCAGCTTGTGCCGGGCACCCCGCAGTCGGGCGTGCTGCTCCTGGGACAGGTTCTGTTTCGCCGCCGTGTCGTCCCGCAGCGCCTTCCGGTTGCCGAAGCGGTGGACGACGTCGAGGGCGAGCACCTCGTCGACGCTCTCGCAGCCGAGGAGTTCGAGCAGGTCCGGACGGGACGGCAGGAGCTCCAGGGCAGAGGCCAGATCGGCGAACGCCGTGCCGCCGGAGCGCTCGGCGGCGCGCACGGCGTAGAGGGAGGTGGCGATGCCGAGGTCCTGGAGGTACGACATGTCGGCGTGCCAGTAGGCCCCGCCGTCGAGTACCCCGAAGGGGGTGCCGTCGGGCTTGACGTAGTCCGAGATGGTGAGGATCGAGGGGAAGCCCGGCACGGTGAGGTTCTGGAGCACGTGGGGGACCGGCCGGCCGAAGTGCTCCATGAACGTCTGATAGCGACGAGGGCTCAGTGACTGGCCGCGCAGGACGAGTACCCGGTGCCGGTGGAGGAGGGTTCTCAGCTCGCCGATCTCCTGCGCGGTGGCCGACGCGGCGTCGAAGCCGGTCACCTCACCGGCGAACTCGCGGGCACCCAGTGGCGTTGTTCTCATACGACTCGCTCCCGGTGGAATCCGGACCCGGCTGGCCGGGGCCTGTGCGTGGTCGGACGCCTCACCCGTCTCAGGTGTTCCGCGTGGTTCGCGCGCGCGGCAGCCGCCGGGCCGCCTCCTCCACCTGCCCGGCGGAGACCGCGAACGAGAAGCGGAGCCACGGCGTGTGCGGCCGGGTGAAGAAGTGGTCCAGGGGCAGGGCGCACACCCCCGCGTCGAGCAGGAGGTCGACCGCGGGCTCGGGCCCCCACGGACGGTCCGCGGGAGGCACCGCCATGACGAAGTGACCCCCGTCGGGCACGGACACGGTGAAGCCGCTGCCGGTGAGCGCCGCGAGCAGGTGGTCCCGCTTGCGCCGGTAGGCCCCGGCCGTGCCTTCCAGCCGCGCGGTGTCCACCTCGGCGAGGACCCGGACGGCGGCGCGCTGGAGCAGGTCCGGCGCGCAGTTGGACAGGTGCATGTGAGCGGTCTCCGCGCGGCGCGCGAGCCGGCCGGGCGCCAGCAGCCACCCCAGCCGGACCCCGGCGGCGGCGTAGGACTTGGAGACTCCGCCGGCGATCGCGGTGCGTCCCGTCTCCATCAGCGCCTCGTACGGCACGGCCGGGCCGCGGTAGCGGAAGTCGCGGTACACGTCGTCGATCAGCAGGTGGCAGCCGTGGCGCTCGACGAGTGCGCGCACCGCCGCCCACTCCTCGGAGCCGAGGACCAGACCGGTCGGGTTGTGCGGGGAGTTGAGCAGGAGGACGCCCCGGCGGCCCAGCGGTGCCAGTTCCGCCGCCAGCCGGTCCATGTCCAGGCGGGGGGCGGGCCCGGTGAGGTCGATCGGGACGCTGCGGGCCGCCATGCCCGTGATCCTGGCCAGCCCGGGATAGTAGGAGTAGAAGGGCTCCAGCCACAGCACGGTGTCGCACCCGTCGTCCGCGAGGCCGAAGAGGGCGGCGGCAAGGGACTCCGTGCATCCGGAGGTGGTCACCGGAGCGGGGAACCCGTCCCCGTACAGGCCGGCCACGGAAGCCCGCAGTCCGGGTGTGCCCGCGGACGGTGTGTACTGGAAGTGTGCGTGGGGCATCTCGGCGGTCAGTGCCGCTCGCCACTCCGTGTCGTACACGGGTTCCGGTATCCCCTGCGAGAGGTTGACCGCGGAGTGCTCCGCCGCCAGCGCGGTCATGCGCTGGTAGACGCCTACGACCTGGCTGTCCGGCTCGGTGGAGGTGGACGTGCTCACGGTGTTCTTCCGTTCCTCGGTCCGGGGCACCCGGACGGGCCCGGGGTGCACCGGGCCCGTCCGGGCGTGCTCATCAGGCGGTGGCGATGCGGTTGAGCCCGTTCCAGAAGGTGGTGAGGGCGTCCAGCACCTGGGCCGCGCCCTGGATCAGCTCCTCGCGGGCGGTCTCCTCCTTCGCCGCGGCGAGCAGGGCGTCCTGGACCCAGTCCACGTGGTTGGCCTCGATGAGGATGTGGAGGTAGAAGTAGTTGTAGTCCTCGTGCTCCCAGCCGTCGTAGAGACGGAAGCCCTCGTACAGGTTCACGATCATCGGGAACCCGAACTCTTCGATCACGTAGTGCGCGCCGACCGAGTAGTTCGACGACTCGTCCAGGAAGAGGCGCCGCAGGTTGGCGACCAGCTGCTCCGCCTCCGGGGCGTGCTTGACGGTGCGGTAGTCGTCGAGCTCGACGCCGATGCCCGCGAGCGCCTTCTCGAACATGATGTAGTGGGCGTCCCCGTGGCCGTCACCCAGCTCCGAGACGACGGTGCGGGCGCTCTTCAGCCGGATGAACTCGTCGTCCACGCGGGCCGCCAGTCCGGCCAGGATCTGCGGGAACGTCCGGATGTAGTAGTAGTACTGCTGGAAGACCTCCTTGAGGACCTCCTTGGGGAGCGGCTCCTTGCGAAGCGTCTGGTAGAACGCGTTCTCGTTGATCCCTGAGTCGTCGATCATCTGCTTGATGCGCGCGATGACCTCGGTACCTGCTTCGACCTCGTTGCCCACGGAACTGGATCCTTTCGGTGACAGTACGCGTCGCACGGGACACCGCCTTGCCGGCGGTTCGACCTGGGAGAAGGGGCGTGGCGCGGACATCGATGGATGGCGCTCGCCGACCGGTGGCTCGAACCCGCGATGCCGACCGGACACATTCATCATCAGCGCGCCCCCGACGGCGGCGCCAGTGCCACGAGCCTTCGCAACTCGGCCTGGCGACAGTCCGACAGGGGGTAAAGCGGGCATTAACCCCGAAGGAAGCCGACGTGTACGGGACGGCGGTGGTGGGGATCTTCCGGAGAGGGCGTCCAGGAACTCGGGACGGTGGAAGGAGAAGTGCGGCGCCAGGTCCGCCGGCCGTCCGTGGAACAGATAGCAGGGGGGCGGAACCGGCCGGATACCGTTTATCCGGTCGAGATCAAGTTCTGCTCCCCGGGTGCACGGCGTGAAATCGCCAGGGGTAATTCACCGGAAGGGAGCGTGCCGGTCCGGGGGTGTGATACGCCGGCACAGTCCTTTCCGGTGCCGGGCATACCGGACGGCTTTCCCGGTAATGGCGGCGTTTGCTAGTGTGCCGCGCATGAAGCCACGGGTTTTCCTTTTCGATCTCGGCGGCGTCGTCTGCCGCTTCCACCGCGAGCGCCGCCTGGAAATCCTCGGAGCGGCGTGCGGCCTCCCGGCGGAGCGTGTCGACGAGGAGCTGTACTCCTCCGGCCTGATCTCCTCGTGGGACGGCGGGGCCGGGAGCGCCGAGGAGGTGGAGGGGGAGATCCGGCGGCGCCTCGGCTTCCCCGGTACCTCCGCGGAGCTGCGCCGCATCTGGTGCGGTGCCTTCGAGCCCGACCCCGGCGTCCTGGCCGCGGCCGATCTCGTCCGCCCGTACCGCACGGCCCTCTTCACGGACAACGACGCGCTGCTGCTCTCGGGCCTTCCCGAGCAGCTGCGGGAGGTGGGCGACCGCTTCGACGCCCTCGCCTTCTCCTGTGCGCTGGGGGCCACCAAGCCCGCTCCCGAGGCATTCGCGGGGGCCCTGGGCCTCCTCGACGCCACCGCCGAGGAGGCCTTCTTCGTGGACGACCGCGAGGCGAACGTACGCGCGGCCCGTGAACTGGGGCTCACCGCCGTCCTCTTCGAGGGCGGGCCCGCGCTGCGCCGCACCCTCCAGGAGCTGCTAGCCGACTGAGCCGGCCGTCCGGGAGGTCAGTACCGCCACGGCCTCGGCGTGTACCTCCGCCGGGGGACGGGCGCCGTCGAGCACGACGGCACCGGAGTCCCGCATGACCTCCTCGTACCGCTCGCACAGCCCGGTGATCTTGGCGCGCAGCCCGGCGGGGGAGTAGGCGTCGACCCAGCGGTCCTGCCGCGCGACGAGCCGCTCGTAGGCGAGTTCGGGATCGACCCGCAGCCAGAACAGCACGTCGGCCCGGGGCAGCAGGGCCTCGATCCGGGCGAACCAGTCACGGTGCTCCACCACGTCCTCGCAGTAGACGGCCCACGTGTGCCGCCAGCGGTCGAAGAGCACGAAGTCCGCCTGCTCGAACCGCTGCTGTTCGTAGCGGAACTGCACGGCACTCTCCAGGAGATAAGCGGAATGCCGGAAGGGGGCGGGAAGTGCGTCCTGGTAAAGCTTTTCCGGGCGTCCGTCCTCGGCAATTCTCCGGAATGCGTTCGAGAGTGCTCGGGCGGGCCTCGCCCGGACGACCGACGCACGTTCCGAAAGCGAGGTACCGAGACTTTCGAGCAAAGTGGACTTTCCGCTTCCGTCCACTCCCTCGAGTGCCACTATGCGGTATGTCACTCCGATTTCCCCTTGCCTTTGTGAAGAGAAGCCGTGCTAGTTTCCTCGCCATGAAAGAGCCGATGATCGGAATATCCCTCAGGCCCTGGCGCAGACCGGAGAAGATCGACCGCTGGATGCAGAGCATCGGGTATTTCCGCGCCGTGGAGGCGTCCGGCGCCGTCCCGCTGGGCATCGCACCGGTCGCCGAGCCCGCCCTGCGCGCCCTCTACGACCTCTGCCAGGGCCTGGTCCTGCCCGGGGGGATGGACATCGCGCCCGAGCTGTACGGCGACGAGCGCCACACCACCACGGAGATCCAGCCGGAGCTGGACGCCATGGAACTGGCCCTGCTGCGCTGGGCGGAGGAGGACGGGAAACCCGTCCTCGGCATCTGCCGGGGTGCCCAGCTGCTCAACGCGGCCAGGGGCGGGGCCCTGTGGCAGGACCTTCCGGCCCAGCGAGGCGTCTCCGGGCACGAGGGGGACGGCACCGCATCCGACTTCCACGACATCGTCGTCGAGGAGGGGAGCCGGTTGCGGCAGGTGACGGACTCCGGGCGGGTCCTGGTGAACAGCCGGCACCATCAGGCGGTCTCCGTGCTCGGCAAGGGCCTGAGCGCCGTCGCCCACGCCCCCGACGGCGTGGTCGAGGCGATCGAGGCGCAGGGCCCGTGGTTCGCGCTCGGGGTGCAGTGGCACCCCGAGGAGCTGCCGGCCGGATCACCGGTCGGGGGCGGGGTCTTCCGGGCCCTGGCGCAGGCGGCCTCACGCCGGGCTGTCGCGCACCAGGCCGGCCGCGTGGAGCCGGGACACGAGCTCCTCGACGGCTGACACCGCGTCCGCCGTCGAGGAGCCGGAGACACCGACCATGCCCCAGCGGTCCGGGACGCTGGCCACGACCCGGACCGCTCTGTCCGGTGCCGTCTCCCGCTCCGCCAGGCCGGTCGTGGTGGCCAGGTCCGCCTGCGCGGCCGGGCGGTAGACACGGGTGGCCACGTGCACGGGCCCGCCCGGACCGGACAGCGCGTCCTGGAAGGCGCGCATGTACACCGCGCCGTGGGACGAGAGGTTGCAGTCGATGACCCCGTGGACGATCCGGTCGCCGAAGCGCCCCCCGATCCGCCCCACGGCGAAGTCGATCCCGCCGGTGACCAGACTGTGCGCGCACCCCTGAGCCTCGGCCTCCGGGCCGCCGAACGCGTCGAGGATCGCCCGCAGGGCCGCCGTCATGGAGGCGTACGCGCTCCTGGGCACTCCGAAGGCCGCGAAGTCCTCGGCGAGCAGCGTCGCGTTGCCCTCCCAGGAGCAGCCGTTCATGAGCTGGAGGGTCAGCCCCTCGGCCACCCGGCCCCCCTGGATGTGGCCGGACGGGGTGATGATGAACCGGCGCCCGGCGATGTCGCAGGTGGCGAAGTCGACGTGCGCCTCCAGCGCGTACGAGTCGCCGTGCACGTGGGCCTCGCGCGCGTGGCGGGTGAGGGTCTCCTCGTCGTGGAGGTCCAGACCGGTCACGATGCGGGCACCGTCGCCCGCCTCGCACGGCTTGAGGCAGCCCCGCTCCACGCCGTACCGCTCCAGGAGCAGGCGCGCCGCGGCGCGCACCCCCGCGGCGAACTCCGCCGGGTCGTCCCCGCGGGGGACGAGGTAGCCGGGGAGGACGGGGATCGCCATACCGAGCAACTGGTGGGCGGAGGACATCCGCTGCTCGCGGGCCAGCAGGTCGTCCGGCTCCAGGCCGTCCGCGTCGACGCCCAGCGCGTCCGGGACGGTGGGGTGGACGTGGTCCTTGCGGTTCCAGCCGGCGGACACGACGGGCCCGTTCGCGTCGACCCGCAGGACGTCGAGACCGAGCCGCTCCTTGAGCCACAGGAGGAAGATCTGCGTCTCCAGGTCGAGGGCGTAGAGCCGCACCACCGCGTCGGGGCGCGTGCGGTACCAGTCCAGGAGCGGGAGCAGCGCGGAGTGGCCGGGCGCGGCCGCGACGGTGAGCAGGGCGTGCGAGAGGTAGTAGTACTCCCGGGCGCCGATGTCGACCGCGGCGACGCCGACGCGGTCCACGGCCTCACGCCACGGTGCGATGCGCCCGACGGCCACGTCGCCCTCCCGGGCCAGCGTGACCGCCCGGCTCTCCAGGTAGCCGGCGACGTCGTAGGGGTTGCGCCCGGCGACGACGTCGGACAGGTCGCCCTCGAAGCCCCGGGTGGTCCGTGTGGCGGAGTGCATGATGACGGCGTGCACCGCCTCGGGCGCGGCGGGATCCTCGGCGAACGGGAGCAGTTCCCCCGCAGCCCTGTCCGCCACGCCGGCGACGCCGTGTCCGAGCAGGAGCCGGCAGTACTCCTCGATCTCCTCGTCGGAGAGCACGCGCGGGCCCGTGCTGAACCCGGTCCACGGGTGCACGGTGCCGTCGCCCGCGACGACTTCGGTGCTGATCGGCGTCGGCTCCGCGAGACGCGTGCCGGCCGCACCGCCCGCCGCGTCGGTGTCCATCGTCATGTCGCTCGTAGTCCTGTCGGATAACCCTCGGCCGCCGGCCGGGGGAGGGGTGGGGGGACGAGTACGTGGAGGATCTTCCGCCAGAACTCCTCTTTGGTCCCGGTGGCCGGGAACGCCTGGGCGTCCAGCACGTAGGTACGGTCCAGCTCGTCGGTGACCATGTCGAAGACGGCGTAGCGCAATCCCAGGGCCCGCGCCGCGTAGAGCGCCGTCTGCCCGGCGGTGGCGCTCCGGGCCATGGGGCCCTCGACGACCGTGCGCCCCTGTTCGACCGAACGGGTGGTGACCGACCCCGCGGGAGCGTGGCGTTCCTCGATGTCGATCACGCAGCCGCTCGCCACGGTGACCCGCAGCTCCGTCTTCGCCCCCCCGACGGTCATGCCCACCTCCTGCTCGAAGACGAAGCCGGACTCCGCGCAGAGCGCGGCCAGGAAGCCCTCGTCGCCGGGGGCGACGTCGCGGAAGATCCACTGTTCACCGGAGGTGTTGCCGGGGGACTCCAGCCGTCCGTCGCGATAAGCGTAGTTCGTCCGCCACCGCTCGGGGGTGAGGTGGGTGATGCCCTTGCCCATCGACCCGCACACCGCCTTGACGTAGAGGGAGCGTCCCGACTCCAGGACGGCCGACAACTCCTTCGGTGTGGGGTTGTCGAGGCCCGGGGGCACGGGGATGCCCGCCTGCTCCAGCACGTGTCTGGCCAGTGCCTTGTCCCTGGTGCGGGCGACCGCCTCCGGCGTGTTGAGGTAGTGGGCCCCCTGCGGCACGCTGCGGCGCAGCAGGCGGTCGGAGCTGAGCAGGTACGCGGAGAGGGCGTCGGCGTAGGCCCGCGTGCCGTAGGAGCCCTCGACCTTGTCCTCGATCCGCGCGTCCCAGAACTGGTGGGGGAAGAACAGCACCACCCCCACGGGGCCGGGCAGGCCGCGGACCCCCTTGCGCACCTCGGCGTAGGTGTGCAGGCGGACGGAGACCCCGCGCTCGGCGAGCCATCCCTCGTGTGCGAGGAAGGGGTCCAGCTGGGAGCGCGGCCAGGCGTCGGCGACGGCCAGGAGCGTCCGGATCGGTGGCGTGTTCATGCGGCTGCCTCGCTCTCGCCGTGCCGGTCGAGAGCGTGGATCAGGCCGAGGACGTGGCCGGCGACCTCCTCGGCGGGCGGCGAACCGTCCACGACGGTGTGCGGGACGCCGGCGAGACGCGTGGCGTACGCGGCGTCGAGTCTCTCCAGATCGGCCATCAGCTCGTCGGCGCTCCAGTGGTCGACGGTCCAGTCCCCCCGCTGCGCGATGCGCGCGAACGCGGTCGGCGGTGGGGTGCGGACGTGGAGGAGCAGATCCGGCCGGGGAAGGTCGTCCATGAGGAGCTGGTAGAAGTCCTCGTACATGCCGCGCTCCGGAGCGTAGACGTCGTACGTGGTGAGCCACCGGTCGAAGACGAGCCAGTCGTACGCCGCGTACTCCGCTTCCAGGTAGTGGAACTGCGCCTGCGCGTCGACAAGGAAGGCGCTCCGGCGGAGCGCGTCGGGGATGACGTCCTGATAACGCTGCCGCTGCTGCGAGGGCTCGTCCACGAGTTCGCGGAAGACGCTCGCCATGCGGGGCGAGAGCCGCTCGTACCGCGCCTTGGGCCCGAGGAGGCGCACCAGGTTGGCGGCCAGGGTGGACTTGCCCGAACCGTCGATCCCCTCCACCGCGATGATCCGGTAGGGACGGTCCGTACCCGTCATGCAGGCACCTCGGTGTCCACGGGCAGGCCGCGGCCCGACAGGAACTCCGGGAAGGGCAGGCGCCCGCGTACCAGTGCCGGGACGGTCTCGTTGACGGCACGCTGGCCGGCGCAGGCGCCGAGTGCGTGGATGCCGTCCACGGAGGTGCGGCCGCACTCGTCGGTCAGGATCGCGCCGTCCGCGTTCCGGGCCAGGGACTCCACCAGCGCCCCGCCCGGGAGCACGGGCTCGCAGCCCGTCGCCCAGACCACCGCGGTGTCCTCGATCCGGCGGCTCTCCTCCCAGGCGGAGCCGCCCCCGTTGATGAGGCGTCCCCGGGCGTGCCGGCACCGGCCGCTCAATGACCGCGAACCCAGGGGGTTCTCGTTGTCCCCGGCGCGGTACGTCCACATGACCTCGCCGTCGCGCACGTCGAGACGGTCGTAGACCAGGTGGCGCACGCACGGGGTGTGCCATCCCGGCCGGCCGCACTCCAGGGCGGACTTGGCGACCAGTTCGCAGGTGAGCTGGGAGGGGGCGCGCCAGCTGTACTTGTCGGCGCTCTCGATGGGGAACATGCCGACGTAGCGGTTGCCGAGGACCACCACCTCGGAGGCATCCGGGGCGACCAGCGACGCGACCTGCATGGCCGAGTTGCCGGAGCCCACCACGAGGACGGACCTGTCCGCCCACCGGTCCGTCCGGCGCACCGCGTGCTCGCGGTGGACGACGTCGTGGGCGACGGCCCCGGCCTCCGCCCAAGCGGGGGGCGGGGTACGGGGGTTGCTCCCCGTGGCCAGGACGACCTTCTCGGCACGCTCGTAGGAGATGCGGCCGTCGCCGTTGAGGACGTGGAGGAGGAACTTGCCCGTTTCGCCTTCGATCTCCAGGATCCGGGCGCTCTTGACCGTGGCACCGGAGGTGAGCAGGCTCTCGCGGACGTAGGCGTCGAACTGGGCCGCGCTGGGACGCAGTCGGCCGGTCATGCCGAGCTGAAACGTTTCCTCGTACCGGGAAAGCCTGAGCTCGTCCGCGTAGGACTGGAGGGTGGAGTCGCCGAGGAACTCCATTCCGGTGCCCAGGCGGTCAGCGATGACCAGGGTGTCCTGGGGAGGTATGTCCCCCTGGCGCACCTGTACGGCGGCGGCGGATCCACCGCCGATCACCACCAGGCGCCAACATCGGCCGGTTTCGCTGAAACGGTACATGCCACTTCCTTGCCGTCGGAGTGTTCAGGCGTTGTCGTGACCGGGGGCGATGACCGGATCAGCCCCAACCGAGGTCCGGTTCGTCCTGGTGGCCGTTCACGGTGGGTCCCGGCGGGACGGCGGAGGTGGCCGCCGTCGAACCGTCCGGTACGGCCTGCGAAGCCGCGCCCTCGTTCCCCATCTTTCCCCCATTGGCGATTCTGTGTTTCTGGCCGGGCTCGGCGCAAGTGCTTTTATGCCGATTCACTCAGGTAATGCAACCCATGTACACCGTCTAATGTTGCACCATGTTAAGGCGGTGTGGACCGAGAGTAGGTATCGTAGGTGCGTCTGGCGGAGACATGAAGGGCGGCCATAATGCGTATATCGGACATGACGGAAGGTGTAGGTCACTACGAACTCGATGCAGTTGCCGTAGCCATTTATCGGGGTGCGGCGAAACGATCGCCCGTCTCAATATGTGAATTGCGGGAACAGGCCGAGCTCTCCTCGGCCACCGAGGAGGAGCTGGATCGAGCCGTGGAGCGGCTTCTCGGGCTCCGCCTTCTCGTCCGGGTCGGCGACGCGCCGGCCAGGTATGCGGCGCTGCCGCCCGACCTCTCCCAGGCGCTCCTCCTCGGGGGGGCCGAACGGCAGATCACCCAGGCCCTGATGCGGGTCGACCAGGTGCGGCGGGATCTCATGGATCTCTCCTCCGTGTACGCGGAAAGCCTGTTCGACCGCATGCAGGACCAGCGCGTGGAGCAGGTCTTCGACGTCCAGCAGGTGCGCGACCTCATCACCGAACTGTGCGAGACGTGCCGGACCGAGGTGCTCACCTCCCAGCCGGGCGGGGCGCGGCGCGGAGAGGAGCTGGAGGAGTCCTTCGAGCGGACGGAGGCGCTGCTCTCGCGTGGCGTCCGGATGAGGACGCTTTATCAGCACACAGCGCAATTCAGCCAGGAGACATTGTCGTACGTCCAGTGGGTCACGGGCCTGGGGGCGGAAGTCCGCACACTGGCTGACGGGTTTCCGCGGCTCATCATTTTTGACCGGAAAATTGCACTCATCGATGCCCACACGGGTTCCCAGGGTGCGCTGCTGGTGCGCTCCCCCGGGGTCGTGGAATTCATGAGCCGATGTTTCAACTGGGCGTGGATAGCGGCGGACCCGTTTCCCGACTCATACCAGCAGGACCGGGTCCGCGTGATCTCCGACGAGATCAAGAAGGCGATCATCCGTTTTCTGGTGCTCGGTGAGGACGACAGGGTGATCGCACGCAGACTGGGAATGTCGCTGCGCAGCGTGCAGCGCCACGTCGCCGAGATCATGGCGCAGCTCGGGGCGACCAACCGGCTGCACGCGGGCTATCTCCTGGGGCGCGCGGCCTGAACCGCGCGCACGGCCGGCCGGGACACCGGGAACGCCTGCCCCTTCAGTGCTTCTCGGCGGCGCTGGGGACGGGCAGCGCCCGTTCGGAGCGCCGCCGCGCCTGCCGTTGGGGATCGAGCCACTGGAAGAGGAACAGCGAGGCCAGGATCACCACGCCTCCCGCGACCTGCGAGAGCCCCATGGTCTCGTCGAGGACCATCCAGCCGAGCGCCGCCGCCACCACGGGCCGCAACAGCACGGACATGGACGCGAGGCCCGCGTCCACCACCCCCAGCGCGTACGTCATGAGCCCGTGCCCGAGGAGCTGGCTGACCAGGGCGTACGCGAAGATCAGCAGGTAGCCCCCCGCGCTTCCCGGAAGGACCGGGTCGCTGGTGAGCGCGGTGACCGGGGCCAGCATGACGGCGATGACAGCTGAGTTGGTGAGCATGATGAGGGCTGTGGGGACGCGCTCCCGCAGATGCTTCGTCAGCAGCATGAAGGTGGCGTAGAGCGCGGCGGAACTGAGTGCCAGCGCGTCGCCGAGCGTGGACCGGTCCCCCGACGCGGACGTGCCGGCGTCGCCGAGCACCACCATCGCGCAGCCGAGCAGGGCGAGCACGGTGACGCCGATCTTGGCCGGGGGGATGTGCTGACGCAGCACCAGCCCGGCCAGCAGCAGCAGGAACACCGGGGAGAGGTTCATGAGCAGAGCCGTGTTGGCGACCGAGGTGTAGAGGACCGCCCACTGGTTGGCCAGCAGGTCAAGCCCCGCCACCAGGCTGGCCACCAGCAGCAGGCCCATGTCGCGGCGGGTCACCTCGCGCAGTGCGGGCCGCGAGCCGCGGGGGACAGTCATGGCTCCGACCAGACACGTGGCCACCACCATGCGCCACATCAGGGTGGCGGTCGGGTCGACCTCGCTGAGGCGGACGAAGATCAGTGCCGACCCCACCCCGAGGGTGCTCACCGCGAGGGCGAGGTACCCGAGCCGGCGGTGTCGGGCCGCGGTGGTCTCCGGTGAGCTGTGAACTGTCACGTGGTGTCTTCCTGGATGGGTGAGGCGACGTCGGCCGGCGCGAGGGTGTTGACGGCGCAGTGCACGCTGCCGAACTGCTGGTGGTGTGCGTCGAAGGGCACGGTGGAGATCTCGAAGCCATGGGGGTCCAGGAGCCGTGCCACCGGATCGTGGGCCGCCTCGGAGACGATGACCGAGCGTTTCCCGGGGACGAAGAAGACGTTGGCCGCGAAGCCCTCGACCTCCTCGGGGGTCAAGGCCAGGACGCTCGTGCCCGTACACTCCAGGGCCTCGCGCAGGGTGAGGGGGGAGGAGGGCCCGGAGGGCCGGTCCTGCTCCGCCGGGTGGACGGTGGCCACCACACGGGGGTCGTCGAGCCGGTCCCGGGCCACCAGTGCGAGGCCCGGTCCCAGCGAGAACCAGTGGTCGAGGTGGAAGGCCCCGGGACTGCGCACCCCGTCGCGCACCTCCAGGACCTGACGGCCGCCGGAGGCGAGGAGCGGCACGAGCGCGCCGGCCGCCTCCGGGCTGGTCCTGAAGCCGCAGCCCACGACGGCCAGACTCTCGGCGGTGGCGACGTCGCCACCCTCCAGGAAGAGCCCGTCGGCCGGTACGTGGTCCGCCGCCCGGCCGCGCAGCGCCCGGAGCACCTTCTCCAGGACGTCGGTCTCCCGCGCGCGGTCCCGGCGCCGAAGGCGGGCCAGTGCCACGGGGCCGCCCAGGTCGACGTAGTGGTCGCGCGGGAACATCAGCCCGAAGAGCGGGCGCGTCACGTAACTCTCGTACGAGCAGTCCGGGCTGATCAGCGCGATCTCCGGGTCCTCGTGCAACTCCAGCCGCGGCCGCCGGACGACCATTTCGGCCAGGTCGGTGGCGGTCCAGCCGTCGAGAGCCTCCCAGGCCGACTTCAGCCGGTCCGAGGTCGGGGCGGCGACCGCCTCCTGCGCGAGGGCCAGGAGCTCCTCACGGGGTATCGCCTCCAGGGCCCGCCGCACCGTGACGACGTCCCCGAAGCCGGAGAGCACCTCCCGCAGCGCCTCGGACTCGGCGCGGACGCGGGAGGGGTCGTACGGGCGCTCCGCGTCCATGAACAGCCCCATCTCCGCGGGCATCACCTCGGTCGGGTCCTGCAGGAGGAAGCGCGTCGGTGGCATCAGGGGGTTCCTGTCAGTTCGTAGTGGTACGCCGCGAGAGTCTCCGCGAAGTGCTCGTAACCGCCCGAGCCGTCGAACCGGTGCCTGGGAGAGGGCAGTTCCCCAGCGTAGAGGTGTGAGATCCGGCCGACCAGCCTGTTTCGGGACACACGGATGCGGTCCGTCGGCCCGGAACGCACCCGGAAGCCGGCGTTCCCGACGGAGCCGGAGCCCGAGGCGGTAGCGGCGGAGGGCGACGTGCCGGGGGGCACCCGCACCCACACCTGGAACACGAAGGGGATCAGGACTCCTCCATCTGGTGTTCGCACGGGTCGCCGCGGGCACGGCGACGTGGCCCCGGATACGTGACAGCGGAGTGGAACGCGGCGCGGAGAGGGTGAGAGGCCCTTCCCGTCGCGGGGAAGCCGGCCCGGTGAGCATGGGGGCTTCGCGCCGAGCGGGCACGTCGTCGACGGTGACGGGTGTCCGTTTCCGTCAGGTGCGGAAGGCGCGCACCTGTGGGGGTGGTCCCGCGGTGGGCGCCGTGGCGCCGTCCCGCCGGAAACCGGGTCCTGCATAACGGCTAACGCGTTGTCAATTCGTGAGCAACGTAGGAGACGGCCTCCGGGGGTGTCAACAGGGCCCCGTGGCTGCGGACTTGTACGCCCGGCGGCCCGGCGGCCCGGCCGGGCGCTCCGTACGCGCCCGGATGCGGCCTCCGGGCTGGTCACGAGGGTGGTGAGGGGCGGGCCCCGCGCCCACCGGCACGCGCCGACGCGCACGGGTGACGCCCGGGTGTGCGCCACGGCCTCGGGCGGAGCCCGGGGGTCCGGTACCGCCTCCGGGGAAGCCCGGGTGTGTGACACGGCCTCGGCGCGGGGACGACTGTCCGCCGGCCCGGGGATGCGGCGGCCCGAAGCTGTGATCAGCGTGTCCGCCGGCCCGGGGGATGCGGCGGGCCGAAGCTGTGACCGACCTGTCCGCCGGCTGTGGCCGTGCCCTTATGCCCCGAAGAGAAGCCCTCGGTCGTATTTCCTCCTGTCGTCTGCTCGCCACGACGTGATGCGTCACCCCCGAAGCGTGGATTCCACATGCCATCTGGGTGAAGATCTGCCAGGAGCAGGCGAGTTCGGGGGAGGCGGGGCGCCCGCTCACCGCGTGCCGCTCACCCGGCACGGCGAGGTCGCGCCCAGGCGGAGCGGGCGGCCAGGGCCGTCGGCGCGCGGTCGGGAACCGCGGTTCGCCCGCGCGGCGGGGGCCGCCGACGACGAGGTGCCGGGACTGAAAAACGGGGATGGTCTCAAGGGGGGCTGGGATGGCGCGTTTCGCCGTCGTATCCGATCTGCACGGAAACCGCGAGAATTTCCTGGCGATCCAGGAGAAGGCCGCCGGACGCGTCGACACGATGGTCCTCACGGGTGACTACCTGGAAGCGAAGGTGTCCAAGAAGGACCTGCACCGGGACCTGCACTGGTCGCTCCAGGACGCGGTGGACCCCGATCCGTCCCTCTGGGAAGCCCTCTCCTCGTGTCTGCTCGTGCGCGGCAACCAGGAGGAACGCATCACCACGGTCCTGCGCCACCGAAGCGTCCCGGGCCCACTGGACGTCCTGCTGGCCGCGCCTTCCGAACGGTCCACCCCCACCACGAGGTTCGTGCACGGCCACGGCTTCACCTGGTTCCGGGAAGGCGAGCACCTGCGGCACCCCGTCCTCGACACCGCGCCGGACCGGCCGGTCCTCGTCCACGGCCACAGCCACCGCAGGCTCCTCACCACCGGCCTGGGCACGCCGGGGCGGCACACCCCCCTCCGCGTCGAGCCCGTGACCGGGCGCGTCTACGAACTGCCCCCGTCGGGCCACTGCCTGGTGAACGCGGGCGCCGCGAGGGACCCCGAGGCGCACTGGGTGCTCTACGACGAGGAAGCCCGCACGGTCACGTACGAAACCGCCCGCACTACAGGAGTTCGCCGATGAAGAAGCAGGACAGCACGAAGCCGCGGGTACTGGTGATCGCGGGGCGGGCGGGAAAGCTCAAGGCTGCCGTGGACGCCGGTTTCGAGGTCGTCTACGCCCAGCACACCGAACTCTTCGCCGACCACCACCGCGCCGCCTCGCACGAGGCCGTCCTGCTCGACTACACGCGCCCCGAACGGCTCCTGCCGGTCGTCGCCGGCCTGCACCGGGCGGCTCCGCTCGCGCTCGTCGCCTCGTTCACCGACCCCGGCCTGGAGCCCGCTGGACTCGCCACGGAGCACCTGGGGCTGCCCGGCAACCCCGCTTCCGTCTCCGTCCTGCTCCGGGACAAGTACGCGCTGCGCACCCGGCTCGCCGAGGCCGGTGTGGAGAGTCACCCCTGCGCACTCGTGGAGTCCGCCGCCGGACTCCGGGACTTCTGCGAGCGGCACGGCTACCCGGTCGTCCTCAAGCCCCGCGACGGCACCGGCAGCGAGAACGTGCGGCGCATCGAGTCCCCCGAGGACGTGGAGCGGGCCTTCGACGGCCGCACGGGGCAGCAACCGCCCCTGCTGGCCGAGCGGTTCCTCGTCGGCAAGGAGATCAGTGTCGAGACGGTGTCCCAGCACGGGCGCCACAGTGTCCTCGCCTTCACGGAGAAGTTCATCGACGAGAACTTCGTGGAGTGCGGCCACGTCGTGCCCGCCCGCGTCGGCCCCGAGCACCGGCCCGCCGTCGAGAGGCTCGTCACGGGAGTGCTGGACGCCGCCGGGCTGACCGAGGGCTGCGCCCACACGGAGGTGATGCTCACCGACGCGGGGCCGGTGAGCATCGAGTCCCACAACCGCATGGGCGGCGACCGCATCTACGAGCTCGTACGGCTCTCCCACGGACCGGACCTGGAACGCCTCGGCTTCACGCTGCCCCTGGGCATCGACCCGCTGCCCGAACCCCCGGCGCCCACCGGAGCCGCCGCGATCTGGTTCGTACGGGCCGAGCCCGGCCGCGTCGTGGAGGTCGAGGGCACGGAGCAGGCGGAGAAGGCCGAAGGGGTGCAGGAGGTGGCCGTCAACGTGGAACCGGGGAGCGAGGTCCGGCCGGTACGCTCCAGCGCGGACCGGGTCGGCTACGTCATCGCCACCGGCGAGGACGCCGACTCCGCCGTGGAACGCGCCCGGGCCGCCGCGGAGGGCATCCGTGTGCGCACCGAGCCCGTGGCCGCGCAGGCGCACCTGTGATGCACCGCTCCCACGACGGGGTCCCGGAGACCGTCACCCATGTCATGGCCGGCTTCGGCGCGGCCCTGCTGCCCGACCTGGACCGCTGCCTGCCACCGCGCTCGCTCCTCGTCGTCGAGGAGCCGGACGTCGTCGCGGCCCGCGACCTCGACCGGCGGGCCGCCGCCCACCCCTGCGTGGCCGGCATCCTCACGGCACCCATCCACGAGGAGGACGACCTGTCCGCCGCGCTCGCGGCGGTACCACGACCGCGGAACGTCCGTGCCGTCCTGCCCGGCGTCGAGTACGGCGTCTCCGCCGCCGCGGCCCTCGCCGACCGTTGGGGGCTGCCCGGTGCGGGTACGGCCGCGGCTCGTGTCCTGCGGGACAAGGCCCTGCTGCGGGAGGTCTGCGAGCGGGCCGGAGTGCCCCAGCCGCGGTGGCGCAGGGCCACCTGCGCGGCGGACGTGCGCTCCTTCCGGGACGAGGAGGGCCGGGGATGCGTCCTCAAGCCCGCCAACCGCCAGGGCAGTCTGGGCGTGCAGATCCTCGACGCCACCGACGACCTCGACGAGGCGTGGCGGCGCACGGTCGAGGCCGACGAGCCCCGGCTGCGGGCCAGACGGCCGCTGCCGGCGTCCTTCCTCGTGGAGGAACGGGTCGACGGCCCCGAGATCAGCGTCGAGTGCGTGGTCCTCGACGGCCGGGTGCTGTTCCGCAACGTGACCGCCAAGGACGTGCGTCCCGGCCGGCACCCCGTCGAGATGGGCCACCAGGTCCCGGCGGTCCTGCCGCCGGGCGTGCCGGAGCGGGTCGCGTCGGCCATGGAGCGGCTGGTCACCGCCACCGGGTTCCGGACGGGGGTCCTGCACGCCGAGTGGATCCTGCGGGAGGGCGGCCGGCCGGTCCTCGTCGAGTGCGCGGGCCGCGTGCCGGGGGACTGCATCCACGAACTCATCGACCTCGCGTACGGAGGGTCACTCGTCGCCGACCTCCTCACCGTCCTGACCGGTTCCGGGGAGGTGACCCCTCGTGAGCCGCGCAGACACGCGGCCGTCCGGTTCCTCGACTGCCCCCCGGGGACGGTCCTCTCGGTGTCGGGCGTACAGCGGGCGGAGGAGCCGGAGGACGTGGTGAGGGTCCACATAACCGCGGCGCCGGGCAAGGAGACGGGCACCGTCTCGAACTCGCACGAGCGCGCCGGGTACGTCGTGGCGACCGGGCGGGGCGTCGCCGACACCAGGGAACTGCTGGACACGACGGCCGCCCGTGTGCGCTTCGCCGTACGCCCCCACGACGAAACCCCCCAGGAGGTCCGGTGCGAGGCAGGGAGGACGGCATGAGCGAGCACGTACTCGTCGTCGGCAGCGGACGGGACCTGCCGGGGCGCGTGCGCGCCGCGGCTCCCGGGAACCGCACGACGGTGATCTGCCGCCTGGACTACCTCTCCCGCCTGCGGGAGCGCGATGAGCACAGCCGCGTCCTCGCGGTCCGCCACGACGCACCCGACGCGGAATGGGTGGCCCTCGCCGCCGCCGTGCACGCAGTGGACCCCTTCACCCGCATCGCCACCTTCGGCGAGCGAGACCAGGACCGGTGCGCCGAGATCGGGCACGCCCTCGGACTGCACACGCACAGCCCGCGCACCGTGGCGCTCGTCCACGACAAGGCGGCCATGCGGGCGCGGTTGCGGGAGACCGGTACCGACACCACGCCCTCGGCCGCGGTGAAGGACCTGGAGGCGCTGCGCCTGTTCGTGCGCGAGCACGGCGTGCCGTGCGTGGTGAAGCCCACGCACGGCTCGGCCAGCGTCGGCGTCGCCGTGCTGCGTTCGGCACGGGAGTCCGAGCTGGCCGCCGCCCTCACGCGGGCCGGCGGGGACTTCTACGGCCTCTCCGGTACCGGGGTCGTCGCCGAACGCTTCCACGAGGGGCCGCAGTTCAGCGTCGAGGCGTTCTCCGAGGACGGTGAGCACGCGTGCGTGGCGATCACCCGCAAGTACTCCGACCCGGGCCGCTTCGTCGAACTCGGACACGTCGTCCCCGCGCACCTGGCGCCGGAGACGGAGGAGGAGGTGCGGAGCTACGTCGCGCGCGTGCTCGACGCGCTCGGCATCACCTTCGGAGCCACGCACACCGAGGTAGTCCTCACCGACGCGGGCCCGCGGGTGATCGAGACGCACCTGCGCATGGGCGGCGACGAGATACCGGCTCTCGTACGGGCCGCCACCGGTGTGGACCTCGGGGACTGTGTCGCCAGGCAGGCGGCCGGTGAGCGGGTGCTGCCCGAACTCCGCGAGAAGCTGAGCGGCGGCCGGGCACCGTCCTTCGCGGCGATCTGGTTCGCGGCGGCGCCGGTCGCGGGGGTGCTGACCTCCGTGGAGGGCGTGGAGGAGGCGCGCCGCACCGCGGGGGTCGAAGAGGTCGTCGTGCAGGCCGAGCCGGGAACGGTCTGCGCGGGGCTGGAGTCGTCCGACGGACGTCTCGCGTACGCCCGCGCCACCGGGGCGACCGCCGAGGAGGCCCTGGGCGCGGCACGAGCCGCCCTCACCGCCCTCGCGTTCCACATCAGGACGGTCCCGTCCATCGAGGAGGCAGTGTGACGTCCACGGCTCAGGACCGCGACGTGGTGCGGACCACGGCGGGTGAACTCGCCGAGGAGATGCGCCGGAGGGCTCCGCGGGGTGTGCGGCCATCCTCCGGCGCCGTCCAGTCCTGGCACCGTGTGAGCGGGCGCTTCGCCGAGGGCTCGGTCAGCGACCTCAGCCTCCAGCAGGGAGAGGCGACGTCCGCCCGCTATCTGGGCGAGCACGGTCTGATCCACCGTGCCGTGCCCGGACTGAACCCCGCGGCGGCCCGGTTCGGCGGTTTCGGGAGCACCGGCGGGCACCACCGGGGCGGCCCCGCGGGCCCACCGCCGTCCTGGCTGGAGATCGGGGCGATCGTCTCCTCCCTGCGCGAGCTGGAGGAGGCCGCCCGCTCCCGCGATCCGAGCATCGCCCAGGTCGTGATCGACTTCGAGCTGAGCGAGCAGGAGATGGCCCTGGCGAGCGGGGAGGACGTGCGGCGGCTGCGCACCGAGCACCGGCTGCTCAGCTACCTCTCCGTACGGGTCGTCGCGCGCCGCGGCGACCGGGTGTCCACCGGCTTCTACACACCCGGCGTCAGCGGGCGGCTCGACGGGATCGACGCGGCTGCCTGCGGCGCGGAGGTCGCCCGCAGGGCGGTCGCCGGGCTGGACGCCCGGCCCGCCCCGGTGGGCCGGATGCCCGTGGTCGTGGCCGGCGGCCGGGGCATGGTGCTCCTGCACGAGGCGTGCTGCCACCCGCTGGAGGGGGACGAGGTCGCCCGCGGCTCCGTCTACGCCGGACGGCTCGGGGAGCAGATCGCCTCCCCGCTGGTGGAGGTGCGGGACGACTCGACCGTGCCGGGCGCGGTCGGTTCCTACGGCTGCGACGACGAGGGGACGGCGGCCCGGTCCACGACGGTCATCGAGGAGGGCCGGCTCAGGGCCTATCTGACGGACCGGGACTCGGCGGCCAGGCTCGGCACGGAGCCCAGCGGGAACGGCCGGTGCGGCACCGTGCAGCAACCGCCCCTGCCCCGGATGACCAACACCTGCCTGGCGGCCGGGACGTCCGGTGTCGACGAGATCATCGCCGACACCCCCTTCGGCATCTACGCCGAGCATGTGGGCGGCGGCGAAGTCGTCGAGGCCACCGGCGAGTTCACGTTCCGTGTGACGAACGGCTGGCTGATCGAGAAGGGCAGGATCACCGACCCCGTCCGGGAGACGACCATCGCCGGCCTCGGCACCGAGGTGCTCCGGGACATCGACGCGGTGGCGGACGACGTCACCGTCGGCGCCGCCAAGTGCGGCAAGTTCGGGCAGTGGGTGCCCGTGGGCGTCATCGGGCCCACGGTACGGGTCGGTTCCCTGCTCGTGGGAGGAACAGAGTGAGTGACGGCATCCGGGCACTGATCGCCGAGGCCGCGAGGCAGGCGGCCGACTGCGAGGTGTGGACCGCTCACCGGGAGACCGAAGAGGTCGTCTGTCGCGGCGGCGCCGTCGAACGGCGCAGTGACGTCGAATCCGGCGTCACCGCGGTGACGGTGTGGCGGGACGGCGGCGAGGGGTACGCCGTGCGGGCCCTGCCCGACTCCGGCGACCCCGCCCTGGTGCGGAGCGCACTGGAGGCCGCCCGCGCGCTGCCCGGCAGGCTTCCCCCGCCTCCCGCCCCCGCGCCCCCGGCGCCTCCCACGACAGGGGAGACGGCGACCGGCCCGGCCCTCGACGACAAGACGGTGCACGCCGTGCGCGAGCTCAGCACGGCGGCCCCCGGGCTGGACGTCGAACTCCGGGTGAAGGCGGAGCGGAGCACGGTACGCCTGGGGCGGCCCGGTCACGGGCCACGCGGCTACCGCACCGGCATGGTCCAGCTCCAGGCCCGGGTGACCGCCAGCGCCTCCGGCACCGGCTTCGTGGCCCACCAGATGTACGGGAGGACGGCCGAGGACGTCCTCGCCCGGGCGGCCGGTGCGGACCTGCCGGAGATCTGCGCCCTGGCGACCGTGCTCGCCGGACCGCCCACGGACGCCCTGGAGTACGACGACGTCCTGCTCACCGGCTGGGTGGCGGTGAAGCTTCTGTCCCTCGTGCTCCCGGCCTTCCAGTGGGACACCGCGGTCGAGGGCAGGTCACCGCTGGCGGGCAGGTGGGGGGAGCGCGTCTGCGCGGACGGTGTCGACCTCGTCGACGACCCCACCTGTGCCGATCACCCGCTCGCCGCGCCCTGGGACGACGAGGGGACCCCCACCCGGGCCGTGGAACTGGTCCGTGACGGACGGCTGCGGGCCTTCCTCGGCCACCGGCGGAGCACCCGGTCCGCCGGGGCCGGACAGGCGGGCTCCGGCTGGCGGGGAGCGGCGGGGGAGATGCCGAGGGTCCAGCCCAGCCACCTCTCGCTGCGAGCGGGCCACGCCCTCGGTGACGTACCCCGGCCCGGCCGGCGTCTTCTGAGAGTGGTGCAGGCGAACGGGGTGCACACCTCCAACGGCATCACCGGTGACTTCTCCATCGGCGCGAACGCGCTGCTGGAGGAGCCGGACGGAGCCCGCCGCAACGCCGGGAACGTCACCGTGGCGGGCAACGTCTTCGACCTGCTGCGGCACATCGAGGGCCACAACGGGACCGTGCGCACCAACCGCTCCCACACGTCGTTCGTCGCCTGTCCCGGCCTGTGGGTCCGCGGCCTCACCATCGGGCGGTGAGCACGGTGGGGAACGGCACGCGCGTCACCGGACTGCCGGAGTTCCGGCTCCTGTGGTCCTCGCAGAGCCTGAGCGTGCTCGGCACCTCCGTCAGCCGTACGGCGATCCCCCTGATCGCGGCCTCCACACTGGCGGCCTCGCCCATGCAGATGGGCCTCCTGCAGGCCGCGCTCGGCCTCTCGTACCTGGTCCTCGGACTGCCCGCGGGGGCCTGGATCGACCGCATGCGCAGGCGGCCCGTCCTGATCGTGTGCGACCTCGGCCGCGCCCTGCTGATGGTGACCCTGGCGTGCGCCGCGCTGCTGGACCGGCTCACCTTCCCCGTACTCCTCGCGGTCGCCCTGCTGCTCGGCGCGGCCCGCACCTTCTACGAGATCGCGTACCAGGCGTACATCCCGGCGGTGGTCGGGCGCGACCGGCTCGTCGAGGGCAACTCCAAGCTGGAGAGCACCAACTCCGCCTCCCAGATGGCCGGACCGGCCGCGGCCGGGGCGCTCGCCCAGGCCGGAGCGGCAGCGGCCGTCTCGGTGCAGGCGGTGAGCTACGTCGCCTCCTTCCTCCTGCTGCTGCGCATCCGCAAGCCCGAGCCGGAGCCGGTGCGGAAGCCGGCGGCGAACATGCGCGAGGAGATCAGGAGCGGCCTCTCCTTCGTCCTCGGCAACCCCCTCATGCGCGCCCTGGTGGGATCGGCCGCCACGTACAACTTCTTCTACGCCGTCCAGGCGCCCCTGGTGCTCCTGCTGCTCGTCCACGAGGTCGGCCTCTCCGAGGCCGCCGCGGGGGCTTTCATGACGGTCGGCGGGGTCGGCGGCGTGCTCGGAGCCACCTCGGCCGGCGCCCTCGCGCGGCGCCTGGGCCAGGTCCGCGTGATCCGGATCGCCTACCTGACGACCATTCCGACCGTGCTCCTCATCCCGCTCGCCGGCCCGGGGTGGCGCATGCTGTTCTTCGCCGTGCCCTGGTTCACCGCCGCGTACGGCCTGGTGGTCTACAACGTCGCGCAGGTCAGTTTCCGGCAGGCGATGTGCCCGGACCACCTGCTGGGACGGATGAACGCCAGTGTCAGGTTCCTCATCTGGGGGATCATCCCGGTCGGCGGTGTGGCCGGCGGCGCGCTCGGCGAGCTGGCCGGCGTGCGCGGCGCGCTGCTGGCCGCGGGGGCGGGCATGACCTGCGGGGGGCTGTGGCTGGTCTGCTCCCGACTGCGCCGGATCCGCGACATCCCGGCCGTACCCGACGGGACGGACACGCGGGTGACCCCCTGACCCCCGCCGCGGGTCCGTCCGGGGGCCGGCGCCCTCAGGCGACGGCGGGGCCCCGGCCCCCGGGTGCCGTCCACCGCGGACGGCCGCCGTCCCGGAGCAGGTCGCGCAGGACCGACGCCGCCGGCAGCGGCGCGGTGGGCAGCGCGACGTGCACGGTCCGGCGCAGGGCCGGGTCGGTGAGCCGGACCAGCACGAGGCCGTCCGGCACCGCCCAGGCGGCCAGCGAGGGGACCAGCGCGACCCCGAGCCCCGCGGCCACGTAACCGAACTTGCCCGTCCACTCCGCGATCCGGATGATCCTCCTGGGGACGAAGCCCGCCCGCACGCACGCGTCACCGAGCACCGTGCGGCCGTCCCCGTACGCGTCCTGCAACCATGCCTCGTCGCGCAGTTCGCCGAGGTCGACGGCAGCGGCGCCGGCCAGACGGTGCTCGCGGGGGAGGGCGACCAGCAACTCGTCCTCGCACAGCGGCGCCGTGGTGACGCCGTCGGCGGTGGGCAGCCCGGACGGGTAGTCGCTGACGACGGCCAGGTCCAGCGTCCCGTCCGCCAGCCGCGCCGTCAGCATGGCGCTGCGGCCCTCGACCGCCAGTACCTCGACATCGGGCCTGGTCTCCTGGAAGGCGCGCAGGGCGGCGGGCACCAGCGAGACGTTGGCGGTGGGGAACGCCCCCACCCGCAGCAGCCCCCCGCGTGCCGTGTGCAGCACGGTCAGCTCCTGCGCGGCATGCGCCAGGCGGTCCAGGACGTCCACGGCGTGCCGGTGGAGGGCGTGACCCGCGGGGTTGAGCCGTACGCCTCTCGGGAGCCGCTCGAAGAGGGGCCCGCCCGCCTCCTGCTCCAGCGACGCGATGCGCCGGGAAACCGCTGACTGCGTGTAGTTCAGTCCGGCCGCGGCCTTGGTGAAGGACCCCGTCGCGGCCACCGCCACCAGGAGTCGCAGAGCATCGATCTCGAACACGTGCCGCACCCCCCTTCACCCGAGCCATTCCTGTGGCGCATGGCTCCCATGCCATCCGGTCGCTGGTGGAACGCACCACCCCCGCCCTAGCCTCGACGAGCGGCCGCAGGCGGGCCGCCCGAACGCTCCGGGGGCCTCGCCTCCATGCCGTCGAGGGGGTAAGTGCCGTGGGGGGAAGCTTAGTCGGGGGTGGGCCTCGCAGGTCCGACGTCGGAGACATCCGCGGTCCCGGTCGAGGAGGGTCCGTGGTGAACCGGCCCGGAAGCGTGCGCGCCCTGCTGCTCACGGTCGCCGCCGCCGTGCTGCTCACCGGCTGCACGGAAGCCGCTCCCGAGGCGGCCCCGCCCGGTGCCACGCAGTCGCCGTCGTCCCCGTCCCCGTCCCCGTCTCCAACGCCCAGTCCCACTGTCACGCCCACGCCGAGCACGGCGGCCGAGAGGGCCGATGCCGTCCGCCTGTGGTACGAGTTCGGCGGAGGGACGGCCATGACCAGCCTGATCGGTGAGACGGTGAAGGCCCGGGCCGGGCGCCCCACCGAGGAGTTCGACTCGGTGACCGCGGACTTCGAGGCCCTCTTCGAAGCCCTGCGCACCGCACGGCTGTTCGGCACCATCCCGGACGCCCAGGCTCAGACCGCCTGGGCGGCAGCCCTCGAGAACCTGGAGGCCGGCGCCCAGCAGGTCCTCGCCTCGGTGTCGGGGACCACCGTGATCCTGTCGCCACAGGAGTCGGGGCAGATGTGGGCGGGGTGGGCCACGTTCGACAAGGGCGTCAGCAGCCTGAAGGCGACCGGGACGCGACTGGACCGCGCCTTCGGCCTGAAACCGGCCTCCGACCCGTGGAAGCAGAACTGAGGGGGGCGGAATCGCGCGGAGCGTACGTCGTGGACCGGCCGCCCTCCTGAACTCGCGTGCGCTCGGGGTTCCACCATGGTGGACACGACCACGGCGGCCACGGCGGCCACGGTGCACGCCGCCCGCACCGAAGCCGCCGGGAGCGGGTCGTCGCCGGCGCGGGGCGGTGCGACGCGTCCGTGGTGCGGGCACTCACCGCCGGGCTCTCGCCGGCCGGGGGAGGCGGTGCGGCGCCCGCTTTCCGGGGCGCGCGGGCGAGGGCGGGCCGCAGCCGGTCGCCGTACGGCTCGCACCGGCGTGGGGGATGGCGGAGGATACCCATCACGCGCCGTCGTTACACGCCGCCACACCCCCTTTTGTTCCGCTGAGCGGCTGAAGTTTTGTTGATCTGTGGCCAGTTGAAGGTCCATGGGGCCTACCCTTGACGGGGTGAACCAGTTGAAGACCCGCTCGCCCCATGCCGAGGCCGCCATGCCCGGCACCCTCTCCGACGAGCTGCGTGCCGAGCTGATCGCCTTCCGGCGTGACCTCCACATGCACCCCGAGCTCGGCAACCAGGAGTTCCGCACCACCGCCGCGATCAAGGCGCGGCTGGAGAGGGCGGGCCTCGCGCCGGAAGTGCTGCCCGGCGGCACGGGGCTCATCTGTGACGTGGGGGAGTGGGACGGCGTCACCCCCATGCTGGCGCTGCGCGCCGACATCGACGCGCTGCCGATCCCGGACACCAAGGAGGGCGTCTCCTACCGGTCCACCGTGCCCGACCGGGCGCACGCCTGCGGGCACGACGTCCACACCGCCTGCGTGCTGGGCGCCGGGCTGGTGCTCAGCGAGCTCGACCGGCAGGGGCTGCTGCCGCACGCCGTGCGGCTGCTGTTCCAGCCGGCCGAGGAGGTGCTGCCCGGGGGGGCGGCCGACGCGATCGACGCCGGGGTGCTGAAGGGCGTCGGGCGGATCATCGGGGTGCACTGCGACCCCAAGGTGGACGTCGGGAAGATCGGACTGCGGATCGGGGCGATCACCTCCGCCTGCGACCGGCTGGAGGTCTCCCTCGACGGCCCCGGCGGTCACACCGCCCGGCCGCACCTGACCACGGACCTCGTCACCGCGGCGGCCCGGGTGGCCCTCGACGTCCCCGCACTGCTGGCCCGCCGGGTCGACGCCCGGTCCGGGCTCGCCCTCACCTGGGGCCGGCTGGTGACCGGGCACGCGCCCAACGTGGTCCCGCAGCACGCCGAGCTGTCCGGGACGGTCCGCTGCCTCGACCTGGAGACCTGGCGGCAGGCGCCCGACATGGTCCACGCGGCGGTCGACGAGGTGGCCGGAATGCACCGGGCGAAGACGGTGATCGACTACGTCCGCGGGGTGCCGCCCGTGGTGAACGACGCCGAGTCCATCGGCCTGCTCGACGCCGCGATGACCGTGCGCCGCGGTTCGTACGCCATCGAGGACACGGAACAGAGTCTCGGCGGGGAGGACTTCTCCTGGTACCTGGAGCACGTGCCGGGCGCCATGGCCCGGCTCGGGGTGCGCACCCCGGGCGACACGCGCGGTCTGGACCTGCACCGCGGGAACTTCGACGCCGACGAGGAGGCGATCACCGTCGGGGTCGAGCTGTTCACCGCCTCCGCGCTGCTGGAAGGCAACCGTTCGTAACTGGACAGGACACCTCCTGTTCGCGACGATCCGATAACGGCTTCCGTACAGGTCCTTATCTGACATCTACGCGCGTTACGATCGCCGCGAAACCAGCGCCGGAAGAGGCGCTTCGGTCAGGTTTGAAGGAGCCTTCCCTTGCGCCGGATCACCAGGATTGCCACCGTGGGCGTCATGTCCGCGGCACTCGCGCTCAGCGTCACGGCGTGTGGCGAGTCGTCCTCCTCGTCGAGCAGCAGTTCCGACTCCAAGGCCGACAAGACGGCCATCGCGTACGACATCGGCGGCCGTGGCGACCAGTCGTTCAACGACGCCGCCTACGCGGGCCTCGCCCGGGCCCAGAAGGACCTCGGCGTCAAGGGCACCGAGGCCGAGCCGTCCGAGGGCGAGTCGGACGCGGACAAGGTCCAGCGCCTCACCTCGCTGGCCCGCGCCGGCAACAACCCGGTGATCGGTGTCGGTTTCGCCTACGCCCCCGCCATCAAGAAGGTCGCGCCGAAGTTCCCGAAGACCACCTTCGGGATCATCGACGACGCCTCGGTGACCGGCGACAACATCGCCAACATCGTCTTCAACGAGGAGCAGGGCTCCTACCTCGCGGGTGTCGCCGCCGCCAAGGTCACCAAGACGAAGACGGTCGGCTTCATCGGCGGTGTCGAGACCCCGCTGATCAAGAAGTTCCAGGCCGGCTTCGAGCAGGGCGTCAAGGACACCGAGCCCTCGGTGAAGGTGCTCGCGCAGTACCTGACCCAGCCGCCGAACTTCGACGGCTTCTCCAAGCCCGACCTCGGCAAGGCCGCCGCCCAGGGCCAGCTCGACAAGGGTGCCGACGTGGTCTACTCGGCGGCCGGTCTGGCCGGTTCCGGAGCCATCGAGGCCGTCTCCAAGGCCGGCAAGTGGAACATCGGCGTCGACTCCGACCAGTACAAGCAGGAGGGGCTCGCCGCCTACAAGGAGTCCATCCTGACCTCGGTCACCAAGGACGTCGAGGACTCCGTCTTCAACCTGATCAAGTCAGTCCAGGACGGCAAGCCGCAGTCCGGTGAGATCCGCTACGGCCTCGCCAAGGACGGCGTCGGCCTGGCGGCGTCGAACCCGGCCTTCACCAAGATGACCGAGGTCATCGCCGCCGTGGACAAGGCGAAGAAGGAAATCGTCGACGGCACGATCACGGTCAAGACCACCCCGTAACGACTCCGTCGTCACGCCGGTCGTCCCCGGGCCCGGAGCGCGCCACCGCTCCGGGCCCGCCGGGCGCCACCCTCGGCGGAGATCCGTCCGTCGGCGTCCTCGAAGAAGATCCGCCCGTCGCAGTGTCCTGCCTCGCGCGGGTTCCGGGCCATGTGTCCGGTCCGCGCCGGGTGCCTACGCTTTACGATTCGGCAGCGCTACGCGTGTAGACAGCCCTCAGGCGCGATAACTTCACCCCCGCCCCCTCTGCCCCTGTGCCCCCGCTCCTGTCCGGCCAAGGAGAGTGCGTCATCAACGCGTCCAGCAGTCCCCCTGCCGTAGAACTGCACGGCATCACCAAGCGCTTCCCCGGTGTCGTCGCCAACCACGACATCGGCATCACCGTCCGCAAGGGCACGGTCCACGCCCTCGTCGGTGAGAACGGTGCCGGCAAGTCCACCCTGATGAAGATCCTCTACGGCATGCAGAAGCCGGACGAGGGGACCATCGCCGTGGACGGCGAGCAGGTGTCGTTCGCCAACCCGGGCGACGCCATCGCCCGCGGCATCGGCATGGTGCACCAGCACTTCATGCTCGCCGACAACTTCACCGTCCTGGAGAACGTCGTCCTCGGCGGCGAGAGCCTGCACGGCATCGGCTCCGCCGCCCGCAGGAAGATCAAGGAGATCTCCGACGCGTACGGTCTCGGCGTCAGGCCCGACGCGCTCGTCGAGGACCTCGGGGTCGCCGACCGCCAGCGGGTGGAGATCCTCAAGGTCCTCTACCGCGGTGCCCGCATCCTCATCCTGGACGAGCCGACCGCCGTGCTGGTCCCGCAGGAGGTCGACGCGCTCTTCGCCAACCTCCGCGAGCTCAAGGCCGAGGGACTCACCGTCATCTTCATCTCGCACAAGCTCGGCGAGGTCCTGTCCGTCGCCGACGAGATCACGGTGATCCGGCGCGGCACGACGGTGGGCACCGCCGACCCCGCGAACACCACGACCAAGCAGCTCGCGGAACTGATGGTCGGCAGCGAGCTGCCCTCGCCGGAGACCCGCGAGTCCACGGTGACGGACGTGCCCATGCTGCGCGTCGAGGGGCTCTCCCTCGGCGTGACCGACCCGGACGGGGTCGTCCGCGACGTCCTGTCCGACGTCGGCTTCACCATCCACAAGGGCGAGGTCCTCGGGATCGCGGGCGTCGAGGGCAACGGCCAGACCGAGCTGATCGAGGCGCTCGTCGGGATGCGGAACCCGGACAGCGGTGTCATCACCCTGGACGGCGCCGACATCTCGCACGCCCCCACCCGCAAGCGGCGCGAGGACGGCATCGGGTACATCCCCGAGGACCGGCACCGGCACGGCGTCCTGCTGGACGCCCCGCTCTGGGAGAACCGCATCCTCGGCCACGTCACGGAGAAGCCCAACAGCCGCGGCTTCCTGCTGGACCCGAAGGCGGCACGCGCCGACACCGAGCGCATCGTCCGCGAGTACGACGTCCGCACCCCGGGCATCGAGGTCACCGCGGGCTCCCTGTCCGGCGGCAACCAGCAGAAGCTGATCGTCGGCCGCGAGATGAGCCACAACCCGAAGCTGCTGATCGCCGCCCACCCCACGCGGGGCGTGGACGTCGGCGCCCAGGCGCAGATCTGGGACCAGATCCGCGAGGCGCGCCGTGAGGGACTCGCCGTCCTGCTGATCTCGGCGGACCTGGACGAGCTCATCGGGCTCTCCGACACCCTGCGCGTCATGTACCGCGGTCAGCTCGTCGCCGACGCCGACCCCGCCACCATCACCCCGGAGGAACTGGGCTCGGCCATGACCGGCGCCGCCGCCGGTCACCTCGAAGCAGCACCGGAGGACGAGGCCTGATGAAGAAATTCGACAAGGACCGGATCGTCCTGGGATTCGCCGGGCCGGCGCTGGCCCTGGTGGTGGCGTTCGCGCTCACCACCGTGGTGCTCCTCATCTCGAACCGCGATCCGTTCGAGCTGTACCGACTGCTGTTCGAGCAGGCGTCGTACTCCGACGTGCAGGTACTGATCATCAACCAGTCCGGTACGTACTACCTGGCCGCCCTCGCCGTGGCCGTCGGCTTCCGGATGAACCTCTTCAACATCGGTGTCGACGGGCAGTACCGCCTCGCCGCGATGATGGCCGCCCTCGTCGGCGCCAGCGTCGACCTTCCCGGACCGCTCCAGATCCTCCTCATCGTCGTCGTCGCGATGCTGGTGGGTGCCTTCTGGGCGGGCATCGCGGGCTTCCTCAAGACCACCCGGGGGGTGAGCGAGGTCGTCGCGACGATCATGCTCAACTCCATCGCGACCTCGCTGATCGCCTGGCTGATCCTGCCGAAGAACTTCGGTGACCAGGCGACCGGCTCCAACAACCTGACCACGGGCGAGATCCCGGAGTCCGGCTGGTTCCCCGGGCTCTCCCTGGGCGCCGAGGCCGGTGAGATCTACGGGTTCACGTTCGTCGCCGCGGGTTGCGGCCTCGTCTACTGGCTGGTCCTGAACCGCACCCGCTTCGGCTTCGACCTCCGGGCCACCGGTGCCAGCGAGAGCGCCGCCCAGGCATCCGGCGTGGACGCCAAGAAGATGATCCTGACCTCGATGCTGATCTCGGGTGCCGTCGCCGGCCTGGCCGGGATGCCCACGCTGCTGGGCGACACCCACACCTACAGCCTCGACTTCCCGGTCGGCATCGGCTTCACCGGCATCACCATCGCGCTGCTCGGCCGCAACCACCCGTTGGGCATCGCCCTCAGCGCCCTGCTCATCGCCTTCCTGGACAAGGCGTCCTCGTCGCTGGACCAGTTCGGCTTCGAGAAGGAGATCGCCACGATCATGCAGGGCCTGATCGTGATCTCCGTCGTCATCAGCTACGAGCTGGTCCGGCGTTACGGGACCCGCCGGCAGCAGCAGAAGGTCGGCGAGGAGCTCGCCGCCGGCCACGCCCTCACGACCCAGAAGGAGGCGGCCCTGTGAGCACCAGCAAAGTCTCCGCCGCACGCGTCGCCCCCCGAAAGGGCGGCCGGCGCAAGCTCTCCCTGCCCGTCGTCCTCCTGATCATCGCCGGGGCGCTGGCCCTCGTCTCGCTGGTCCGCCTGATCAGCGGGGCGAACGACGTGACCTCCGTGGGCCAGGTGCGCGGCGCCCTGGAACTGGCCGTGCCGATCGGCCTGGCGGGCCTCGGCGGCCTCTGGGCCGAGCGGGCCGGTGTCGTCAACATCGGCCTCGAGGGCATGATGATCCTCGGCACCTGGTTCGGCGCCTGGGCCGGTTTCCAGTGGGGCCCCTGGACGGGCGTCCTGTTCGGCGTCGTCGGAGGCGCCCTGGGCGGGTTGCTGCACGCGGTCATCACCGTCACCTTCGGCGTGAACCACATCGTCTCCGGTGTGGCGATCAACATCCTCGCCGTCGGGGTCACCCGCTACCTCTCCAACTTCACCTTCGCCGAGGAGCCCGGCGGTTCCTCCAAGCAGTCCCCGCGCCTGGAGGAGATCGACAAGATCACCGTCCCGGGACTGTCGGACTGGATGCAGGACCTCCAGCAACACCACTGGTTCTTCGTGTCCGACCTCGCCGGCATCATCGGCGGGCTGGTCACCGGGCTGTCCCTGCTGACCGTCGTCGCCCTGCTCCTGATCCCCGTGACCTGGTGGGTGCTGTGGCGCACCGCCTTCGGCCTGCGCCTGCGCTCCTGCGGCGAGAGCCCGGTGGCCGCCGAGACGCTCGGCGTGAACGTGTACAAGTACAAGTACATCGCCGTCACGATCTCCGGCGGCCTGGCCGGGCTCGGCGGCGCCTTCCTCGCCCTCGTCGCCACCAGCATCTACCAGGAGGGCCAGACCGGCGGCCGCGGCTACATCGGCCTCGCCGCGATGATCTTCGGCAACTGGATGCCGGGCGGCATGGCCCTGGGCGCGGGGCTCTTCGGCTTCACCGACAGCCTCAAGCTGCGCGGCGGAGCGGACAACGTCCACGCGATGCTGCTGCTCCTGGCGATCCTGCTGGTGATCGTCGTGTTCTGGCAGCTGTACCGGAAGAAGTACGTGGCCGCGGTGATCGCGGCGGCGGTCTCGGCGCTGCTGTTCGCCTGGTACGCGCTCACGGACCAGGTCCCGAGCCAGTTCGTGGACGCGGCCCCGTACGTCACGACGCTGCTCGTGCTGGCGCTGTCGGCGCAGCGCCTGCGGCCCCCCAAGGCGGACGGCGTGCCGTACCGCAAGGGCGAGGGCAAGTGACGCCGCCGCCGGCCGCCGTCGACTGGGAGGCCCTGCGGAGCGCCGCACGGGACGCGATGTCCCGGGCGTACGCCCCGTACTCGGGCTACCCGGTCGGCGCGGCGGCCCTGGCCGACGACGGGCGCACCGTCGTCGGCTGCAACGTCGAGAACGCGTCCTACGGCATCGGGCTGTGCGCCGAGTGCGGGCTGGTCGCCCAGCTGGCCGCGACGGGCGGGGGCCGGCTGACGCACTTCACCTGCGTGGACGGCGCGGGTGCCGTGCTCGTGCCGTGCGGCCGGTGCAGGCAGCTGCTGTACGAGTTCGGGGGGCCCGGGCTCGTCCTGGAGACCCCGGACGGCCTGCGCACGCTCGACGAGATGCTGCCGCAGGCGTTCGGGCCGCAGCACCTCGAGTAGGACGGCCCGGGTGGCCCTCCCGGCGACCGGGAGGGCCACCCCCGTATCACCCCTCTATGCGCGTAGAGTCAGTGGCGACTCTGCGTAGCGCATTCCTGCCGGAAGGACACCAGCACCATGGACGCCATTTCCGTCATCCGCACCAAGCGGGACCGGGGCGAGCTCAGCCCCGAGCAGATCGACTGGGTCATCGACGCGTACACCCGCGGCGAGGTCGCCGACGAGCAGATGTCGGCCCTGGCCATGGCGGTCCTGCTGAACGGCATGAACCGGACCGAGATCGCCCGCTGGACCGCCGCGATGATCGCGTCCGGCGAGCGGATGGACTTCGGCGCGCTCTCCCGCCCCACCACCGACAAGCACTCGACCGGCGGGGTCGGCGACAAGATCACCCTCCCGCTCGCCCCGCTCGTCGCCGCGTGCGGCGCCGCCGTGCCGCAGCTCAGCGGCCGGGGCCTCGGCCACACCGGCGGCACGCTCGACAAGCTGGAGTCCGTTCCCGGCTGGCGCGCCCACCTGTCCAACGCCGAGATGCTGGACGTGCTCGACACCACCGGCGCCGTGATCTGCGCGGCGGGCGACGGACTGGCCCCCGCGGACAAGAAGCTCTACGCACTGCGGGACGTCACCGGCACCGTCGAGGCCATCCCCCTCATCGCCAGCTCGATCATGTCGAAGAAGATCGCCGAGGGCACCGGCGCGCTCGTCCTCGACGTCAAGGTCGGCTCCGGCGCCTTCATGAAGACCATCGAGGACGCCCGCGAACTGGCCTCCACCATGGTCGCCCTGGGCACCGACAGCGGCGTACGCACCGTCGCCCTGCTCACCGACATGTCCACGCCCCTCGGCCTGACCGCGGGCAATGCCCTGGAGGTGCGCGAGTCCGTCGAGGTCCTCGCCGGCGGCGGCCCCCGCGACGTCGTCGACCTGACCCTCGCCCTCGCCCGCGAGATGCTCGACGCGGCGGGGCTGAAGGACGCCGACCCGGAGAAGGCCCTCGCCGACGGCTCGGCCATGGACGTGTGGCGCCGCATGATCGCCGCCCAGGGCGGCGACCCGGACGCCGAGCTGCCCGTCGCCCGCGAGCAGCACGTGATCACCGCCCCGTCGTCGGGCGTGCTGACCCGGCTGGACGCCTACGACGTCGGCGTCGCCGCCTGGCGGCTCGGCGCGGGCCGTGCGCGCAAGGAGGACCCGGTGCAGGCCGGTGCGGGCGTCGAACTGCACGCCAAGCCCGGGGACACGGTGACCGAGGGGCAGCCGCTGCTGACCCTGCACACGGACACCCCCGAGAAGTTCGGGTACGCGCTGAAGGCCCTGCCCGGCTCGTACGACATCGCCCCGGCGGGCACGCCCTTCACCGCCACACCGGTGGTGCGGGAGCGTATCGCCTGACCCGCGGGTCTGCCCTTCGGCGCACGGGGCCGGTGGACCGCCACCGGTCCCGTGCGGCGTGCCGGTCCTGGGGCGCGCGGAGAGGGCGAGGCCGCCCGTGGGAGCGGTCGGACACGGCCGGAGGAGCACGCCGCCGCATGCCTTCCGGCCGGGCCCGGACACGGCAATCCGCCGGGCCCGGCGCACCGCGCCCGGCCGCCGGCGATGAGTTCCGCGTGGTGCGCCGGTCTGTGTGGTGTGGACGCCATGACTCCGAACGCCCTCGTCGTCACCGGCCGGGTCACCCCGGCCGACGTGCCGGCGCTCCGCGCCGAGCTCGAGTCGCTGCTGGCCGGCGCGCCCGAGGCCGCGGTGGTGGACTGCGACGTGGGCGGTGTCGTGTGCCCGGATCTGGCCCTGGTCGAGGCGGTGGCCCGGCTGGGGCTCGTCGCACGCCGGGCCGGAGCCCGGCTGCGGCTGCGCAACGTCCCGGGCGAACTCCGCTCCCTGCTGGCCCTGGTGGGCCTGACCGACGCGACGGGGCAGATCCGGCTGGACCCGCCCTGACACCCCGCGGCACGGGCCGGCGCCGTCCCGGACACGCGTGCCGCCCCGCGTGCCGGGACGTCACGCGTCCAGGCGGTCCGGCAGCCCGAACAGCGGGAACCAGCGCGGGGTGTCCAGGAAGCAGTGCAGTCCGGTGATCGCGCCGTCCGAGACGTCGAGGACCTGCACCGCCCACGGGACGTGACCCGGGCCGTCGGGGTCCGGCTTGTAGTGCGCGAAGGCCGGGGCGCCGTTGGCCCGCGTGGCCACCAGCCGGGAGTTCGCGCAGCTCGCCCCCATGGAGAGCATGAAGCCCGTGATGTCGTCGTGGCCCCGGAGCCAGAGGTCGAACGGCGGCATGGTCATCACGGCGTCCTCGTGGAGCAGGGCCGTCAGCGCCGTCATGTCGTACCCCTCGAACGCCGCCACATAGCGGTCCAGGAGTTTGCGCTGCTCCTCGTCCAGCGGATCGGCGGTGTCCGGTGCCCTGCCCGCCGTCTCCGCGAGGGTCGCCCGGGCGCGCTGCAGCGCGCTGTTGACCGAGGCGACCGTCGTCTCCAGCAGCTCCGCGACCTCACTGGCCCTCCAGGCCAGGACCTCACGCAGGATGAGCACCGCCCGCTGCTTCGGCGGCAGGTGCTGGAGGGCGGCCATGAACGCCAGGCGCACCGACTCCTTGGCCACCGCGGCCTCGGCCGGATCGGCCGTCGACGGCAGGACGCGCCCGTCCGGCATCGGCTCCAGCCAGGTGTTCTCCGGGCGCGGGGTGAGCGCGGCCTGGGCCAGCGGCGTGGGACCGGTCAGATCCACCGGCCTGGCCCGCTTGTTGCCCGCGTTCAGCATGTCCAGGCAGACGTTCGTCGCGATGCGGTAGAGCCAGGAGCGCAGGGAGGAGCGGCCCTCGAACTTGTCGAAGTTGCGCCAGGCACGCACCATCGTGTCCTGGACCGCGTCCTCCGCCTCGAAGGCCGAGCCGAGCATCCGGTAGCAGTAGCCGGTCAGCTCGACCCGGTGTCCCTCCAGACGGCTGTCGATGCCGGCCGTCGCCGTCGGATCACTCATCGCTCCACCCCTGTCGTGCTGTGACACCGCTCACTCAGCACTGCGGAAGCTACCCCAGGGCACTGACAACGGGGACGGGAAGCGGGAAAGCCCCTGCTCAGGTGCCGGGCTTGCGTCCGTACACGAAGACGTCGTCACCGTTCTTCAGCAGCTTCCAGTATGACTTCGCGTCCGCCGGCCGCATGTTGACGCAGCCCGCCGAGCCCGGGTTGTTGTACATGGACTTGGTGACCGAGTGGAACGCCTGGCCGCCGTCGAAGAACTGGGCGTACGGCATCCGGACGTCGTAGAGCGTCGACCAGTGGTCGATGTTGCGCCAGTAGACCTTCCTCGCGCCGGTCCGCGTCTCCGCGCCGTCACGGCCCGTCCGCACCGGCACCGGACCGAACTTCAGCTTGGCGCCGTCCTGGATCCAGCTCAGCTGCCGCGTCAGGTCCACGCACGCGATGCGCCCCCTGTCGGTGGGACACTTCTTCGCGGCGTTGGGCTTCTTGCCCGCGGCCTTCTGCGCCGTGATCGTCGTCATCGTGCGCCAGGTGACGGGACCCGCGTACCCGATGGCCGGGGTGACGCCCTTCGCCACCTGGAAGGCGCGGATCGCCTTGCAGTCGGCCGTGGACTGCCGCCCGTCCGCGGTCCGCTTCAGCCACTTCTCGACCTGCTTCTGGTACGGCCCCTTCGCGGCCGTGCAGGAGGCCGCCTGGGCGGTCGTGCCCGTGCTCAGGACCAGGGCCGGTACGGCCATGAGCCCGGCGACGGACAGCGCGGCTCCACGCCGCGTCGTCGCGCCGCGTATCTTCCCCGAGATGCGCATTCGTCTGCTCCCCTTCGCGCGGTGTGTGACTCCGCTTGTTGGACGCGCGCGGCGGAGCGGCGGTTGTGCGGAAACAGGTCTCAGTTGTGCACGGCCCCCACCGGGCGGGCCCGGAGCCGTTCGGCCCGGGCGGCCCTCGTCCCGTACAGCGTGATCGACACGACGCCGAGCACCGCCAGCAGGCCCAGCGCGACCGTGCCCGCCCAGCCGCCGGCGTGGAAGGCGACCGCGCCCAGCGTGCCCCCCGCGCTGGAGCCCAGGTAGTACGCCGACTGGTAGAGCGCCGACGCCTGGGCGCGGCCGGTCGTCGCCGTCCGGCTCACCGACGAGGAGGCGACCGCGTGCCCGGCGAAGAAGCCGGCCGTGATCAGGACCAGGCCCAGCAGGACGGCGGCCAGCCGGTCGGCCAGCGAGAGCAGCAGGCCGGCGGCCGTCGTGGACACGGCGAGGTACAGCGCGCCCCGGCGGCCCAGCCGGGCGACGAGACGCCCGGCCGCCGCGGAGGAGACCGTGCCGACCAGGTAGACGAGGAAGACCGAGCCCACGATCCCCTGCGGGAGGCCGAACGGTGCTTCGACGAGCCGGTAGCCGATCACGGTGTAGACCGCGCCGAACACCGTCATGAACAGGGCGCCGATCGCGTACAGCCGGCGCAGCAGCGGATCGGCGAGATGGCCGGTGACCGTCCTGGCCAGGGCCCGGGGGTCGAGCGAACCGGGCGTGAAGTGCCTGGCCTTGGGGATCATGAAGTGGAACACGACGGCGCAGGCGGCGGCCAGCAGCCCCACCGCGCCGAGGGCGGCGCGCCAGCCCCACAGCTGGGCGACCCAGCCCGTGAGGATGCGGCCGCTCATGCCGCCGATGCTGTTGCCGGCCACGAACAGCCCGATCGCCGCCACCAGGGCCTTGGGCCGCACCTCCTCGGCCAGGTACGCCATCGCCGAGGCGGGCAGTCCGGCCAGCGCCGCGCCCTGGACGGCGCGCAGGGCGATCAGCCAGCCGAGCGACGGGGCGAAGGGGACGAGGAGCCCGACCAGTACGGCGACCGTCAGCGACGCCGTCATCATCTCCCGCCGACCGAAACGCTCGGAGAGGGCGCTCAGCGGCAGCACGCACAGGGCCAGCGCCCCCGTCGCGGCGGAGACCGTCCAGCTCGCCCGGCCGGCGGTGGCGCCGAAGGAGGCGGAGACGCCGGGCAGCAGCGCCTGCGTGGAGTAGAGGAGGGCGAAGGTCGCGATCCCGGCGGCGAGGAGCGCGAAGCTCATCCGGCGGTGGCCCGGGCGGCCCGGCGCGAGGCGGTCCGGCTCGGAGCGGACCGGTCCGGAGCGGACCGGGGCGGTCGGGGGAGCGGCGACGGCGGATGACGGAGCGGAGGCGCCCAGCACGACGGTGGACGCCCCGGTACTGGCAGGAGGCATACCCAGAACGTAGGCTTCCGGGTTTCATGCGTCCAATGCATGAAACCCTCATAATCGTTCCCATGGTGCATCAATACAGCTCACAGCCACGGCTGTCACCGAGTAGTTACGAAGAAGACATCCGGGCCGTGCTCGCGCCCCGCCTCGCGTACTTCGAGGCGGTGGCCCGGCACGAGCACGTCACGCGTGCCGCGCACGAGCTCGGTGTGCCGCAGTCGACGCTCTCGCGGGCCATGGTGAGGCTCGAACAGGACCTGGGCGTCGCCTTGCTCGCCCGCCGCGGCCGCACCGTCTCGCTCACCCCCGCCGGCCGCACCTTCCTCGGATCGGCCGAACGCGCGCTGGCCGAGGTGGAGAAGGCGGCCGACTCGGTGCGCGCGGACGCCGACCCGGCCTCGGGCAGGGTCGCCTTCGGCTTCCTGCACACCATGGGTTCCGAGACCGTGCCCGCGCTGCTCCGGGCCTTCCGCGCCGACCACCCCCGGGTCCGTTTCCAGCTCGTCCAGAACTACGGCGAGGCGATGCTCGAACGCCTGCGGGCGGGCGACCTCGACCTCTGCCTGACCTCCCCCGTCCCCGAGGCCCCCGACCTGGTGGCCCGCCGCCTGGACGAGCAGCGGCTCCGCCTGGTCGTCCCGGACGACCACCGCCTCGCCGGGCGCCGCCGCGTCCGCCTCGCCGAGGCCGCCGAGGAAGCCTTCGTCACCCTGGAGCCCGGTTACGGCCTGCGGCGGATCACGGACGACCTCTGCGCGGAGGCCGGCTTCACGCCGCGGGTCGCGTTCGAGGGCGAGGAGGCCGAGACGCTGCGCGGGCTGGTCGCCGCCGGGCTGGGGGTGGCCCTGCTCCCGCCGCCCGCGGTCGCCCGGCCGGGCGTGGTCGAGCTGACCGTCACGGCGCCGCGCGCCGCCCGTGAGATCGGGGTCGCCTGGCTCGACGGCCACCCCGACACGCCGCCCGTCGCGGCGTTCAAGCGCTTCCTGCTGTCCCGGCGCGGGAACCTGCTGCCGGACTGACGGACCCACGGGCCCGCCCGGTGGCGCACGGGCCCGCCCGGTGCCCGTGCCCCGGCGGGCCTCCCCGGTGCGTTCAGGGCCGCAGCGACCTGCCGAAGCCGGCGGCCAGCGGCATGCGCAGTCCCAGCGGCGGCGGGGCCGCGAACGCGTCGGCGACCGGTCGCGCGTAGGACCGGGCGAGGAGGGAGCCCCGGACGAAGTCCGCGGCCAGGGCCGTCACCTCGGCCCGGTACCGGCGCAGCGCGTGCCCGTCGGAGTGGACCTCGAAGCGGCAGGTGTCCCGGTTGGACTTCTTGACGCGCTCCGCCAGCCGGTAGGACAGCTCCGGGCTCGTCCGGCCGTCCCTCGTGCCGTGCACGATCAGCACCCGCCGCCCCACGAGGTGCTTGACCGGCTCGGGGGCCTGCGCGGGGGTCTGCGCCTCCGGCAGCCACGGGGCCATCGCCAGCACCGATCGGACGGCGGCGTGGCCGCCCGCGCGCAGGGCCGCCCGGCCGCCCATCCCGTGCCCGGCGAGGCAGACGGGCACGTCACCGTAGCGGCGCACGGCCTCGTCGGCGGCCCACTCGGCGTCGGCCGCCGGATCCGCCCCGGCGTTCCAGCCCCGGTGGCGGTAGCGCACGACGTGGACGGCGAGTCCGTCGTGGCGGCCGGCCCGCGCCAGGGTCCGGGCGAGCGGCAGCTGCCGGGCGTAGGAGAGGGCGGAGGGGCGGCGGTGCGACGCGGCCGCGCCGTCCGGGAGCAGCAGGACCACTCCGCTGATCCCGGACGGCGCTCCGGCCGTGCGGACGGCTGGTCCCAGCCTGGCGGCGGGCGGCGTGAGTAAGCGCTCTGACATGACTGAACAGTGTCAGAAGGGCACGCGGTTTTCCTCCGGCCCGGCGGTCACTGTTACACATCGGCGCCAGCGCTCTACGCGCGTAGGCGCTAGAGTGCCAAGATGACGAGCCAGACCCTGAACGTCCCCGATTCCGACCAGATCCGCCGTGCGCCCAAAGTGCTCCTGCACGACCACCTCGACGGTGGCCTCCGCCCCGGCACCGTCGTCGAGCTCGCGCTCGCCCAGGGCTACGAGGCCCTCCCCGAGACCGAACCGGACAAACTCGGCACCTGGTTCCGTGAGGCGGCGGACTCCGGTTCGCTGGAGCGCTACCTGGAGACGTTCGCCCACACCTGCGCCGTCATGCAGACGCGCGACGCCCTGTTCCGGGTGGCCGCCGAGTGCGCCGAGGACCTCGCCGAGGACGGCGTCGTCTACGCCGAGGTGCGGTACGCGCCCGAGCAGCACCTCACCGCGGGCCTGACCCTCGAAGAGGTCGTCGAAGCGGTCAACGAGGGCTTCCGCGAGGGTGAGCGCAGGGCCCGCGCCAACGGCCACCGCATCCGCGTCGGGGCCCTCCTCACGGCGATGCGGCACGCCGCCCGGGCGCTGGAGATCGCCGAGCTCGCCAACCGCTACCGTGACACGGGCGTGGTGGGCTTCGACATCGCGGGCGCCGAGGCGGGCTTCCCTCCCACCCGGCACCTGGACGCGTTCGAGTACCTCAAGCGCGAGAACAACCACTTCACCATCCACGCCGGCGAGGCCTTCGGGCTCCCGTCGATCTGGCAGGCCCTGCAGTGGTGCGGCGCGGACCGGCTCGGACACGGTGTGCGCATCATCGACGACATCGAGATCGCCGACGACGGCACGGTGAAGCTCGGCCGTCTCGCCTCCTACGTGCGCGACAAGCGCATCCCGCTGGAGATGTGCCCCACGTCCAACCTCCAGACCGGGGCGGCCTCCTCGTACGCCGAGCACCCCATCGGGCTGTTGCGCAAGCTCCACTTCCGCGCCACCGTCAACACGGACAACCGGCTGATGAGCGGGACGAGCATGAGCCAGGAATTCGAGCGGCTGACCGAGACCTTCGGATACACACTCGACGACATGCAGTGGTTCACCGTCAACGCGATGAAATCGGCGTTCATTCCTTTCGATGAACGTCTGGCGATGATCAACGACGTCGTGAAGCCCGGTTACGCGGAACTCAAGTCCGAATGGCTATTCCGTCAGACCGTCACGACCAGCGGTTCTGTGCGTACGGCGGGCTGAGAAAGGCTTACGGGCGACGGCCGGGGGTGGTGGATCCCGGCCGTTTTCCGTGTCCCGGCATGTTTGCGGGAGGCGTCAGCGGCTGACTACGTTGCAGAGCCGTTCACATCCCCTTCCCCAAGGATGAAAGTAATATGAAGCAGACTGCTGTCAGGACCCTCGGCGTCGTCGCCCTCGGCGCCGCTTTCGCCGCCGCCGGCGCGGGCAGTGCCTCCGCCGTCGCGCTGCCCGTCGACTCGTTGGCCGGCGTGCTGCCCGCGAACATCGCGCTCGACTCCGTGACCGACGCCCTTCCCGCCGTCCAGAAGGCATCGGGCGGCCTCCTCGACCAGCAGCAGGCAGGCCACGCGGTCAAGACCAAGGGCAACAACCTGCTCGGCGGCATGCCCGCCGGCGGGCTGACCAGCCTCCTGCCCCTGGGCCGCTGAGCGACGCGCTCGACACGGCTGTGGGGGGCGCCCCCCGCTCGGGGGGGGGGCCCCCACCCCGGGGCGCGGCGCGGCCCCGCCGCGCACCCCGCCGTCGGGGGGGGGGGCTTGTGCGCGGGGAGGCACACCCACACCGCCCGC
>NZ_JBEXWB010000012.1:0-53625 GCF_040629645.1 Streptomyces sp. NPDC005899
ACGCTCGGCTGGGAAACCCCAGCCGAGCGACTGCATAAACTGCTCGCGGCCTGATCAACACGACCACGTGTTGCGACGACTCCTAGAAACCGCCATCCGCCCGGGGGCCCTCTGCGTGTGTGACCCTTGCCCACATGCCTGTCGTGCGTGATCTGGGCGTACTCCTGCGCCTCCGGAACTTCCGTCGTCTGCTCGCCGTGCGGCTTCTCTCGCAGTCGGCGGACGGCGTCTACCAGGTCGCGCTCGCCACGTACGTCATCTTCTCGCCGGAGAAGCAGACGACCCCTGGAGCCATCGCCTCCGCCATGGCGGTGCTGCTCCTCCCGTACTCCCTGATCGGCCCCTTCGCCGGAGTCCTGCTGGACCGCTGGCCCCGCCGCCAGGTCTTCCTCTACGGAAACCTCCTACGGGCGGGCCTGGCCTCGTGTACGGCACTCCTGCTCCTGTGGTCCGTGCCTGACTGGCTGTTCTACGTCTCGGCCCTCACCGTCACCGCGGTCAACCGCTTCGTCCTCGCCGGACTTTCGGCGGCCCTCCCCCGGGTCGTGGACACCGACCGGCTCGTCGTGGCCAACTCCCTCTCACCGACGGCCGGCACTCTGGCAGCCACCGCGGGCGGGGGCCTCGCGCTGGCCATGAGGGCTCTCACGGACGGATCCGACGCGGCGGTGGTCCTCCTGGGCGCGGTTCTCTACCTGCTGTCCGCCTTGGCCTCCCTGACGCTGGCCCGCGAGCTCCTCGGTCCGGACCGCACCCAGCATCACGTCCGCCTTCGGAAGGCACTGGCCATCACTGCTCGTGGGCTCGTCGCCGGCTTGCGCCATCTGGCGGAACGGAGGGACGCCGCACGCGCTCTCGCCGCCATGGCGGTGATCCGCTTCTGCTACGGCGCGCTCACCGTCATGCTGCTGATGCTCTGCCGCTACGCGTGGTCCGACGACGAGTCCGAAGGTCTCGCCCTGCTCGGCCTGGCCCTGGGTGCGTCCGCCGCAGGGTTCTTCACGGCGGCGGTCATCACTCCATGGGCAGTGGGACGCTTCGGCCGCTACGGCTGGCTGGCGGTGTGCGCAGGCTCGGCCACCGTCCTCGAACCCGCCCTGGGGCTGACGTTCGCCCCCGCCCCCATGCTCGCGGCGGCCTTCCTTCTCGGGCTGGTGACCCAGGGCTCGAAGATCGCCACCGACACCGAGGTGCAGACCTCGGTGGACGACTCGTTTCGCGGCAGGGTCTTCTCGCTCTACGACGTGCTGTTCAACCTCGCGTTCGTCGCTGCCGCCGCCATGGCCGCTCTCGCTCTCCCCGCAGACGGCAGATCTGTCGTGGTGGTACTCACGGTGGCCGTCCTGTACGCCTCGGTCGCAGTGGCCATGTACCGCTGGAGGCGCGACGGCGAGTCGGTACGGCCCACTCGCCGTCAGGCGTGAGGGCCGTTGTTTCACGTGAAACAACGGCCCTCATACCGCCCTCTCGGAGCCGCACGTGCATGTTTCACGTGAAACATGAGCCCGGCAGAGCTTCACTGCTGCGCCGTCCACCAATCCTTGAGGGCGGCGACTGCCGCTTCGCGCTCCAAGGGCCCGTGTTCCAGCCGCAGCTCCAGCAGGAACGCGTACGCCTTGCCGATCACGGGTCCGGGTCCGACGCCCAGAATCTCCATGATCTCGTTGCCGTCGAGGTCCGGGCGGATCGACTCCAGCTCCTCCTGCTCCTGCAACTGCGCGATGCGCTGCTCAAGGTTGTCGTACGTTCGGGACAGCGCGTTCGCCTTGCGCTTGTTCCGTGTCGTGCAGTCCGAGCGCGTCAGCTTGTGGAGCCGCTCCAGCAAAGGGCCCGCATCCCGGACGTATCTGCGCACCGCGGAGTCGGTCCACTCCCCGTCGCCGTAACCGTGGAAGCGCAGGTGGAGCTCCACCAGCTTCGACACGTCCTTGACCATGTCGTTGGAGTACTTGAGCTCGGCCATCCGCTTCCTGGCCATCTTGGCGCCGACCACCTCGTGGTGGTGGAACGAGACGCGGCCGTCCTTCTCGAAACGACGGGTCCTCGGCTTCCCGATGTCATGGAGCAGGGCGGCAAGACGCAGCACGAGGTCGGGGCCGCTCTCCTCGAGGTCGATCGCCTGATCCAGGACCGTCAGTGAGTGCTCGTAGACGTCCTTGTGACGGTGATGCTCGTCACTCTCAAGGCGCAGCGCGGGCAGCTCGGGCAGCACCTGGTCAGCAAGGCCGGTGTCGACCAGAAGTCCGAGCCCCTTGCGGGGGTGCGCAGAGAGAAGAAGCTTGTTCAGCTCCTCCCGAACCCGTTCGGCCGACACGATCTCGATCCGGCCGGCCATGTCCGTCATCGCCGTGACCACGTCGGGCGCCACCTCGAAGTCGAGTTGCGCGGCGAAGCGGGCAGCACGCAGCATCCGCAGCGGATCGTCCGACAACGACTCCTCAGGGGTTCCCGGGGTGCGCAGCACACGCTCCGCCAGGTCCTGCAGCCCGCCGTGCGGATCGATGAACTCCTTCCGGGGCAGTGCGACGGCCATGGCGTTGACGGTGAAGTCCCGCCGGACGAGGTCATCCTCGATCGAGTCGCCGTAGGAGACCTCCGGTTTGCGCGAGGTCCTGTCATACGCCTCCGACCGGTAGGTCGTGACCTCGATCTGGTACCCGTCCTTCTGCGACCCGACGGTGCCGAACGCGATGCCGACCTCCCAGACCGAGTCGGCCCAGGGCCGGACGATCTTCAGCACGTCTTCCGGACGTGCGTCCGTGGTGAAGTCGAGGTCGTTCCCGAGCCTTCCGAGCAACGCGTCGCGGACCGACCCGCCGACCAGGGCGAGGCCGAACCCGGCCTGCTCGAACCGGTGGGCAAGGTCGTCGGCGACCGGGGACACCCGCAGCAGTTCACTCACTGCGCGGTGCTGCACCTGACTCAGTGCGCTGGGGTTGTCTTCGTTGGCATTCGGCACAACAGAAAAGGGTACGTGCACCGACCGGCCCGGGCGTCATCGTTTCCTCCGGCCCTGCGAGACTCTCCCGATCATGTGACATGGTCCCGGGCACCGAGCCCCCGGGCGCATCGTTACCATGCGGGGACGCAGAGAGCGGCAGGACCGATACCGGTGGACGACGACGAGGGACGGATACGCGTGGCCGAGGCGGCAGACCTTCAGGGGATGAATCGCTCCCCTGCCCGCCGGTGGCTCCGGCGTACAGCCTCCTTGATCGTCGGAGTACCGCTCGCCGCGGGTCTTCTGGCCGGCCCGGCGGTGCCTGCGCAGGCCCACGGCACGGCAAAGGCACCCACAGGTTCCCGCACCGTCGATGTGGCCCTGGACACCCTCGCTCCGAGCGCGCCGGTCGAGGGGGACACGCTCACCGTGTCCGGCACTCTGACCAACAAGGGCAAGAAGACGGTCACCGACGCCGAGGTGGACCTGCGCGTCGGACCGCGGTTGTCCGGCAGGTCCGCCATCGACGAGGCCGCCCGGCGAACCGGTTACCAGCCCGGCAGCGACCCGGCGAAGCTCGGTGGCGCGTACACGCTCAATGTCGCGAAGCTCGCTTCCGGTGTGAGCCAGGACTTCACACTCGCCGTCCCGGTGGACAAACTCGGTCTGGACGAGGAAGGGGTCTATCAGCTCGGCGTCTCTCTCACGGGCCGGACCGCCGACAGCGGCTACCAGGTGCTCGGCATCCGGCGGACCTTCCTCCCCTGGCAGCCGGAGGACACCGAGAACAAGACCGCGCTGACCTACCTGTGGCCGTTGATCGCCTCGGCACACGTGACGGCCGAAACGGGCTCCGACGAACAGCAGACCCCCGTGTTCGCCGACGACGACCTCGCCCAGGAGCTCGCCCCCGGGGGACGGCTGGAGCAGATGGTCTCGCTGGGCCGCCAGCTGCCCGTGACCTGGGTGATCGACCCGGACCTGCTCGCAGCGGTCGACGCCATGACGAGGAACTACCGCGTGAGGGTCGGTGACACCACGGTCGCGGGGACGAATCAGGCCCTCGCCAAGCAGTGGCTCGCCACGCTCGAAGCCTCGGTCAAGGACGGGAAGGTGGTGGCCCTGCCGTTCGCCGATCCCGATCTCGCCTCGATCGCCCACCGCGGAAAGAACGTGAGGGGAACGCTCAGCCATCTGCAGACGGCCACGGAGGCGGCGGCACTGACGGTGGAGACGATCCTCCACGTGACACCCTCCACCGACTTCGCCTGGCCTGTGAACGGTGCCATCGATCCCTCCGTCGTCGACGTGGCCACGTCGGCGGGCGCCCACAAGGTGATCGCCCGCAGCGACAGTCTCGACGAGACCGGGGGCCTGTCCTACACACCGACGGCTGCCCGGCCGATCGGTGGGGGCACCACCGCCGTCGTCTCCGACTACCGGCTCTCCACCTTGTTCGAGGGCGACCTGTCCCGAGCCGGCGACTCGACCCTGGCCGTCCAGAAGTTCCTCGCCCACACACTGGCCCTGACCGAACAGGCCCCCGCCCGCGAGCGGAGCATCGTCGTCGCTCCGCAGCGGACTCCCACGGCCGCCCAGGCCCAGTCCATGGCACGCGCCCTGCAGGCGCTGTCCGAGGAACACTGGACGCGCCCTCTCGACCTGGTGGCCGCAGCCGCGACGAAGCCCGACGCGAAGGCCACGACCAAGGTGCCGAGAGCCTCCCGGTATCCGAAGAAGCTCCGCAGCCAGGAGCTGCCCACCCAGGCTTTCCAGGACATCTGGACGACGCAGGAAGCGCTCACCAGCTTCCAGGTCATCCTCACCCAGCCCGACCGCGTGGTCACGCCGTTCGGCAACGCGGTCAACCGGTCGATGTCCACGTCGTGGCGCGGCAGGGCCCTGGAAGCACAGCGGTACCGCGACTCGGTCCGCACCTACCTGCAAAACCTCACCAACGAGGTGCAGCTGATCACGAAGTCCGACGTCACGCTGTCCGGACGCAGTGCGACGATCCCGGTGACCGTGCAGAACAAACTCGTGCAGGGCGTCGACCACCTCAAGCTCCGTCTGACGTCGGGCAACGCCACACGGCTCAAGCTCGACGGCGGCGCAGCGGTCGCCGAACAGCCGGTCCGGATCGCCGGCGGGCACAGCCAGTCGGTGAAGTTCGACGCCGCAGCCAATGCCAACGGCCAGGCCCAGGTCACCGCCCGCCTCTACACCGAGGACGGCACGCCGTACGGGGAGGCGATGACCTTCGCCGTGAAGGTCTCCGAAGTCACACCGACGGTGCTTCTGGTGATCGCCGGCGGGCTGCTGCTGCTGGTCCTCGCGGGCATCAGGATGTACACCCACCGCAAGCGCACCGCCGCGGGCGGCACCGTCGAGGGTGACGGTGGTGAATCCGAGCAGCCGAGTGACCCGGCACCGGACACCGGTCCGGAAAGCGGGGACCCGTCGGGCCCGGGTGAGAAAGTGGACCGTTGAGCGATGTGTGCCGGGGCCGGTCGGCCGGGGACGATGAGGTGGGGTTTCGATGAACGCGCCGTACGACGGTGACCGCGGCCAGGGCGCGGGCGGAGCAGGGTCTTCCGGAGGTCCGCCGACGCCACCCGGTTCCGGGCAGGAGGGCGGCGGCGCCGACCCCTACCTCCAGGACGCCTACGAACACGACCCGTACAGGGCTCAGGACCTGGCCGCGCAGGACCCGGTGGCCGAGGCCCTCTACGACCGCGCTTCCCACCCGCCCCCGCCCCCGGGCACCTACCAGGAACCGCGCCCGCTCTACCAGCAACCTCCCGCGGCCCAGTACGCCCCCGACCCCCGTATCTGGGCACAGACGCCGGCACCGGAGCCCGCAGGCCCCTCCCGGCACCTTCCCTACGGTGACAACCCCGCGACCACCCAGTACGTCGGGGTGGACGACCTGGTCAGCCAGGCTGCCGACGACCGCGGGGAACCGGACGCCTTCGCCCACCTCTTCCGTGACCAGGAAGGGTCGGGACTGCCTCCCGGCCCCCCGTCGGAGCCCGAGGCGGCTCCGGCGCCTGTTCCGCCGAAGTCCGGCGGTCGCGCGGCCGGGATACTGAAGTCGAGCGCGCTGATGGCCGCCGGAACCCTGGTCTCGCGGCTCACCGGTTTCGTCCGGAGTCTGGTGATCACCGCCGCTCTCGGTGCGGCGCTGCTCGGCGACAGCTTCACGATCGCCTACACACTGCCGACGATGATCTACATCCTCACCGTCGGCGGCGGCCTGAACTCGGTCTTCGTACCTCAGCTGGTCCGCTCCATGAAGGACGACGAGGACGGCGGTGAGGCCTACGCCAACCGTCTCCTGACCCTGGTGATGGTCGCGCTGGGAGCGATCGTCGCTCTCGCCGTCCTGGCAGCGCCGTGGCTCATCCACATGATGTCGCCGACGATCGCCAACGACGCGGCAGCCAACAGCGTCGCCGTCACGTTCGCCCGCTACTGCCTGCCCACCATCTTCTTCATGGGCGTCCACGTGGTCATGGGGCAGATCCTCAACGCCCGCGGGAAGTTCGGCGCGATGATGTGGACGCCCGTCCTCAACAACATCGTCATGATCTTCACGTTCGGCCTGTTCATCTGGGTCTACGGCACGTCCGCCGAATCCAGGATGGGGGTCGAGACCATCCCGCCGGACGGCGTCCGGCTGCTCGGCGTCGGCACGCTCCTCGGCCTGGTCGTCCAGGCCCTGGCCATGATCCCGTACCTCCGCGAGGCCGGCTTCCGATTCCGTCCCCGCTTCGACTGGAAGGGCCACGGCCTCGGCAAGACCATAAGGCTCGCCAAGTGGACCGTGCTCTTCGTCCTGGCCAACCAGGCGGGCGTCATCGTCGTCACCCAGCTCGCGACCTCGGCCGGCAAGCTCTCCGGCAAGGACGGCACCGGTTTCCTCGCCTACTCCAACGCCCAGCTGATCTGGGGCATGCCCCAGGCGATCATCACCGTCTCGGTCATGGCCGCGCTGCTGCCGCGCATCTCGCGCGCGGCCCACGACAACGACCCCGGTGCCGTTCGCGACGACATCTCGCAGGGACTGCGGAACTCCGCGGTGGCGATCGTGCCCGTGGCCTTCACCTTCCTGGCACTCGGCCTGCCGATGTGCACGCTGCTCTACGCGTCCAGCGGCACGGAAGCCGCCCGGTCGATGGGCTTCATCCTGATGGCGTTCGGCCTGGGGCTGATCCCGTACTCCGTGCAGTACGTCGTGCTGCGGGGCTTCTACGCGTACGAGGACACCCGCACCCCCTTCTACAACACGGTCATCGTGGCTGCCGTCAACGCCGCGGCGTCCGCCCTCTGCTACGTGGTACTCCCGGCGCAATGGGCGGTCGTCGGCATGGCCGGGTCCTACGGGCTGGCCTACGCGGTCGGGGTGGGCATCGCCTGGCGACGCCTGCGCAACAGGCTCGGAGGAGACCTCGACGGCTCCCGGGTGGTGCGCACCTACGCCCGCCTCTGCCTGGCCGCCATCCCCGCGGCAGCCGTGGGCGGCGGCGTGGGATTCGCCCTTCTGAAGGCGCTCGGCGAGGGGGCCGGCGGGTCGGTCGTCTCCCTCGTCTGCGGCAGTGTGGTCCTCCTGGGCGTCTTCTTCGTCGCTGCCCGGAAGATGCGGATCGAAGAGCTCAACAGCATGGTCGGCATGGTCCGGGGGCGGCTCGGACGCTGACGCCCTCACGTGGGGAGGTCGTGAAGGCGCACCGGCCCGCACAACCATCGCTGGGCACCGCGTGTCGTGCATAGCGCCGGAGTGTGGGCACAATTGGCGTGACTGTGCAGGGCCGGCTGGCATCGCGCAACGGATGGGGAGGCAGGAACGACGGTGGCGGAACGTAGCACGGCTGCTGTGGATGTGGCCGACAACGGCGGCGACGAGCCGCCGACCGCCGAGGCGGACGAGGCCGCGGCCGACGGGACGGCGGAAGCCGGGGACCCGAAGGCCGCGCGTCACGAACGCCCGGGCGGCGGTCACGCAGATCAGGAGTCCCCGTCGGTGACGCCTGATCTGCACAGTGGTCACAAACTGGCCGAGCGCTACCGCCTCGAGGAGTGCGTCACCCGTCTGGACGGGTTCAGCAGCTGGCGTGCCGTCGACGAGAAGCTGCGCCGGGCGGTGGGTGTGCACCTGCTTCCCGCCGACCATCCGCGCGCCCGGTCGGTGCTGGCTGCCGCCCGGTCCTCGGCGCTGCTGGGGGACCCGCGTTTCGTCCAGGTCCTGGACGCCGTGGAGGAGAACGACCTCGTCTACGTCGTGCACGAGTGGCTTCCGGATGCCACGGAGCTCACCGCCCTGCTCGCGGCCGGGCCTCTGGAAGCCCACGACGCGTACCAGCTGGTGAGCCAGGTCTCCCAGGCCATGGCCGCCGCGCACCGGGAAGGCCTCGCACACCTGCGGCTCACCCCCGGTGCCGTGCTGCGCAGCTCGACGGGCCAGTACCGAATCCGTGGCCTCGCCGTGAACGCCGCCCTGCGCGGCATCACCGCGGAGCAACCGCTGCGGACGGACACCGAGGCCATCGGCGCGCTCCTGTACGCCGCCCTGACTCGGCGCTGGCCGTACGAGGATGATGCCTACGGCCTGTCCGGGCTTCCCAAGGACCTGGGGCTCATCCCCCCGGACCAGGTGCGGGCCGGCGTGCACAGGGGCCTGTCCGAGCTCGCCATGCGGGCTCTCGCCAACGACGGTGCCACCGCGTCGCGGCAGGAGCAGCCCTGCACCACGCCGGACGAGCTGGCCAGGGCGGTGGCCGCCATGCCCCGCGTCCTCCCTCCGGAGCCCACCTTCACCGCACCGCCCGAATACCAGCGGACGACCTACCAGCAGGGCACCTACGGGCGTCAGCCGATCCAGACGTCGTCCACGACCCAGCCCGTCGTCGCGCCACCGCCTCCTCTCCAGAGCCGGACGGGCAAGGCGCTCAAGTGGGTGGTCTCCGCACTGCTCATCGCCGCCCTGGGACTCGGCAGCTGGCAGCTCGCGGAGACCGTCCTCGACCGGAGGAATGATTCCGGCGAGCCCGCCCCCACACAGACCACCGACGACGGCGAGGACAAGAAGGCGGCCGAGCCCAGCAAACCCGTCAGCATCGTCGACGCGCGGGACTACGACCCGCAGGGCAGCGACGGCTCGGAGAAGCCCGCGTCGATAAGCAACGCCTACGACGGCGACCCCAGCACGTACTGGAACACCGACGGATACTTCTCAGCGGCCTTCGGCAACCTCAAGGAAGGGGTGGGCATCGTCCTCGACCTGGGCGAGGTCAAACAGGTGGGCAACGTCGAGGTGTCCTTCCTCGGGGGCAGCACATCCGCCGAACTGAGGACTTCCGAGGCCTCGTCCGTTCCGCAGGCGCCCCGCAGCTTCAGCACCGTGGCACAGGGATCCGGAACGAAGGTGTCTCTCAAGCCCGACAAGCCGGTGCGCGCACGGTACGTTCTGGTCTGGCTGACCGAGCTGCCGCTCAGCAGCGACGACGGTAGGTACCGGGGCAAGGTCTCGGATATCAAGATCACCAGTTGACGGACCAAGGGGGAGGGGGCCCACGGTTGGACGACGACGGATTCGCCGACATCAGCGATCAGGATCTCCTGGCCCGGCATGTCGCTGGTGTCCCTGACGCGTTCGGCGAGCTCGTGCGGCGGCACAGGGACCGGCTCTGGGCCGTCGCCATCCGTACCCTCGGCGATCGCGAGGAGGCCGCCGACGCCGTTCAGGACGCGCTCGTCTCCGCCTTCCGGGCCGCGCACACCTTCCGTGGCCAATCGGCCGTCACCACCTGGCTGCACCGCATCACGGTCAATGCCTGCCTTGACCGGGCGCGTAAGGCCGCCTCACGCAGGACCTCGCCGGTGGATGACGCCGAGCGGCTCGACCAGCTCATGGAACCGCACGAATCCGCCGAGGCTCCCGCCGAGCGGCAGGACCTGCATCGCGAACTCCTGGCCGCGCTGGCCACGCTGCCCGCGGAGCAGCGAGCCGCACTCGTCCTTGTGGACATGCAGGCGTACCCCGTCGCCGAGGCCGCCCGCCTCCTCGACGTACCCATCGGAACGGTGAAGAGCCGCTGTGCGCGGGGAAGGGCCAGGCTGCTGCCCTTGCTCACCCATCTACGCGGCAACGGCGACCACGAGACCAGCATCATGGGAAGGAACCGGACGCACGGGGCATCCGTCCCACCTGCGTCAGGACCACGGGACGCGGGCACAAGCGATCCCGCCGCGGTGAAGGGTGGAGGTGGGCTCGCATGACGTCCACGGCCGATACGGCTCAGCAGCACCCGGATGTCTCGGAGATCTCCGATCTCACCGAGGGACTCGCCTCCCCGTCCCGTGCGGCGGCCTTGCGGCGCCACATCGACGCTTGCGCGCCCTGTGGTGACGTCCACGCCTCCCTGCGAGAGATTCGCTCGTTGCTCGGCAGCCTTCCTCCTCAGGAGCGCATGCCTGACGACATCGTCGAGCGCGTCGATGCCGCTCTGGCTGCCGAGGCGCTCGTCAGCTCCCCGGCGGCATCACGGGTGGTGGTAGACCATGTTTCACGTGAAACATCTGAGCAGGGGGACGGCACGAATACCGGGCGACCCTCCGGGCGTCCCCGCGGTGCCACCGGCCCCGGCCGGCGTCCGCTCCGCCGCCCCCGTCCCGCAGTCATTCTCGGCACCGTTCTCGGGGCCGCTGCCTTCGGTATCAGCGTCATCATGCTCCAGTCGACCCAGCCATCACAGGAAGCATCCGACGTGAAGGCCGACCAAGGCGTCAGTGCCAGAACGGACGGACGGCCCGACTTCGCGAAGGCAGCGCTCGAAGGCCGGGTTCACATCCTGCTGAACTCCACCGACCAAAGCGCCACCAAGTCTGCGGAGCCACTGAACACGAAATCGGCACCACAGGGGCTGGTCCCCGAGTCGTCGCCGTACCCCCTGCCGCTGCGCGCCCCTGTGGTGGCCGTGCCCGCTTGTGTTCAGCAGGGAACCGGTCGCGACACCCCGGCCCTGGCCATGGAAGAGGGCAGCTACGAGGGCGAGGCGGCTTACCTGGTCGTGCTGCCTCACACGACCGACCCCAGCCGCGTCCAGGCCTATGTCATCGACGCCGCCTGCGTGGACTCCGCCTCCGCGGCCAAGGGGCGTCTGCTGCTCACGCACTCGTACGCGCGTCCCTGAAGAGCGCCCCGAACCCGATCCGGTACTTCGGGAATGTGCGCCCCGTAGGATCCGTTGGGTGGGGTGAGAGTCGTGGAACCGACCCCAGTAGGCAGTAGGCAGTCTGCAGAGACGAGGAATAACCCGTGAGCGACGTCCGCAATGTGATCATCATCGGCTCCGGGCCGGCGGGTTACACCGCCGCCCTGTACACCGCTCGCGCGTCGCTGAAGCCGCTGGTCTTCGAGGGCGCCGTGACGGCAGGCGGTGCACTGATGAACACCACCGACGTGGAGAACTTCCCGGGCTTCCAGGACGGAATCATGGGGCCCGAGCTCATGGACAACATGCGCGCCCAGGCCGAGCGCTTCGGAGCCGACCTCATCCCTGACGACGTGGTCTCCGTCGACCTGACGGGTGAGATCAAGACCGTCACCGACACAGCCGGCACGGTGCACCGCGCGAAGGCCGTCATCGTCACCACGGGATCCCAGCACCGCAAGCTCGGGTTGCCGAACGAGGACGCGCTCTCCGGCCGAGGTGTCTCCTGGTGCGCCACGTGTGACGGCTTCTTCTTCAAGGACCAGGACATCGCCGTCGTCGGGGGTGGCGACACCGCCATGGAGGAGGCGACCTTCCTGTCGCGCTTCGCCAAGTCGGTCACGATCGTCCATCGCCGTGATTCCCTGCGCGCCTCCAAGGCCATGCAGGAGCGTGCCTTCGCCGACCCGAAGATCAAGTTCGCATGGGACAGCGAGGTCGCGGTCGTACACGGCGATCAGAAGCTCGCCGGTCTGACGCTGCGCAACACCAAGACGGGTGAGACGTCGGAGCTGCCGGTGACCGGTCTCTTCATCGCGGTCGGGCACGACCCTCGTACCGAGCTGTTCAAGGGGCAGCTGGATCTCGACGACGAGGGTTACCTCAAGGTCGACGCACCTTCGACTCGCACCAACCTGACGGGCGTCTTCGGCGCCGGCGACGTCGTCGACCACACCTACCGGCAGGCGATCACCGCTGCCGGCACCGGTTGTTCCGCTGCCCTCGACGCCGAACGCTTCCTGGCCGCGCTTTCCGACGACAAGCTCGCCGAGCCGGAGAAGACTCCGGCAGTCTGACTTCCCTTCCTCTCACACCCCCGTAATTAAGGAGGCCGCCGTGGCCGGCGCCCTGAAGAACGTGACCGACGACTCCTTCGATGAGGACGTCCTGAAGAACCAGAAGCCCGTGCTCGTGGACTTCTGGGCGGCCTGGTGCGGCCCGTGCCGACAGATCGCCCCCTCGCTCGAAGCGATCGCGGCTGAGCACGGCGACAAGATCGAGATCGTCAAGCTCAACATCGACGAGAACCCGGCCATCGCGGCGAAGTACGGCGTCATGTCCATCCCGACGCTCAACGTGTACCAGGGTGGCGAGGTCGCCAAGACCATCGTCGGCGCCAAGCCGAAGGCCGCCATTCTCCGCGACCTCGAGGCCTTCATCGGCGAGTAGGACTGCGTCGCACTGTTTCACGTGAAACGGTGAAACGGGCCCACCCTCCGCGGGTGGGCCCGTTTCTGCGTGGCCCACGGGCTGTGTCGACTCGCCTCGCGGTCAGAGAGGCCGCAGAGCCGGCTCCTTCTGCACCGCCCCCAGCAGCCTGTCCAATGCCAGCTCGACATCTTCTTTCCAGGAAAGCGTCGTACGCAGCTCCAGCCGCAGCCGGGGATACGCCGGATGCGGGCGTACCGTTTTGAAGCCCACCGCCAGCAGGTGGTCGGCAGGGAGCACACAGGCAGGCTCTTTCCACCGAGCGTCGCCGAATGCCTCGATCGCCCTGAATCCGCGTCGCAACAAGTCCTTGGCGACCGTCTGCACCATCACCCGACCGAGTCCCTGTCCCTGAAATCCTGGCGAGATCAGTGCGGTGATCAATTGGACGGCGTCAGCGGAGACGGGGCTGGTGGGGAATGCCGTGGAACGTGGCACATAAGCCGGCGGTGCGAAGAGGACGTACCCGGCCGGGACGTCGTCCACATAAACGACGCGCCCGCAGGATCCCCACTCCAGCAGCACAGCAGAGATCCAGGCTTCCTTCTCCACTTCGGGTCTGCCCGCCTTTACCGCGGCTTCCCCGCTGACCGGATCAAGTTCCCAGAAGACGCACGAGCGGCAACGCTGGGGGAGATCCGAAAGGTTGTCCAGTGTGAGCGGTACGAGCCGACGCCCCATGAAGGCGGTTCCTCACTTCCTTCGCCCGCCGCATTGCGTGCGGCTGCCAGCGCACTCCGTTCCCGGAACAGACTGCCGACGAACCCCCCGACGGCACCGAGCCCCAACCCGACCGTCACCAGGTGGCTGCGATTCACTGATCGCACGGCCCCCGCCTCCCTCTGAGGTGCATCACGTTGGTGGATACGCCATACCAGAACGCATCGTATCCACCCAGACATGATGTCGATACCGAGGAAGTGCAAAGGGCGGGCCCTGTTCCGGAAAGATTTCGGAACAGGGCCCGCCGGGACATACACCGGGGTCAGCTATCGCCTTCGGTCGGCTCTTCCGAGAGGCTCCGCTCCAGCACGCGCCCTTCGCCAGGGGCGAGGCTGCCGAGAATGCGCTCCAGATCCTCCATCGAAGCGAACTCGACGACGATCTTGCCCTTCTTCTGTCCGAGATCGACCTTCACCCTCGTCTCGAAGCGATCCGAGAGCCGGGACGCCAGATCGGTGAGAGCCGGGGAAACGCGCCCACCTGCCCGGGGCCCCTTGGGCTTGGCCGAACTCGCGGGTTCGGAGCCCAGCAGGTTCACGATCTCCTCCACCGCACGCACCGAAAGACCTTCTGCCACGATGCGGTGAGCCAGCCGGTCCTGCTCCGCGGAATCATCGACGGACAGGAGCGCCCGTGCGTGACCCGCCGAAAGAACACCGGCAGCGACCCTCCGCTGCACCGGCGGGGAGAGACGCAGCAGACGCAACGTGTTGGAGACCTGAGGCCGGGAGCGGCCGATCCGGTCCGCCAACTGGTCGTGCGTGCACTTGAAGTCCTTCAGCAGCTGGTCGTACGCCGCCGCTTCCTCCAAGGGATTCAGCTGGGCCCGGTGCAGGTTCTCCAGAAGCGCGTCGAGAAGGAGCTTCTCGTCGTCGGTCGCCCGCACAATAGCCGGAATGCGTTCCAGGCCCGCCTCGCCGCAGGCCCTCCAACGGCGCTCACCCATGATGAGCTCGTAGCGGTCGTCGGCCACCTTGCGTACGACGACCGGCTGCAGAAGCCCGACCTCCTTGATGGAGGTCACCAACTCGGCCAGCGCGTCCTCGTCGAACACCTCACGAGGCTGCCTGGGGTTGGGCGTGATCGAGCCGAGCGGAAGCTCGGCGAAGTACGCGCCGGCTGAGTCGGTCGGTCCAGCGACGCCCTCGCCGGGTGGTGAGCTCGGCTCCGGTACCAGAGGACCGGACGGCAGCCCGGTCACCTTCGCCGCGGCCACCCCACGGTCGGCGGTCATGAGGGCCGAAGCCCCAGAGGCAGACGGGGATGCCGTTACCTGCTTCTCCTGCGGAGCCGCGGGAATCAGCGCACCGAGTCCACGCCCCAGCCCTCTACGACGCTCACTCACTGCATGCCCTCCGCGTTGCTCTGCTGACTGTTGTGCACGCCCGTGCGGGCGTGGTGGGCCTCAGGGTGGATCCCCACGCCCCGCAGGGCGATCTCCCGGGCCGCCTCGAGATAGGACAGGGATCCGCTGGATCCCGGATCGTACGTCAGGACGGTCTGCCCGTAGCTCGGGGCCTCGGAGATGCGCACCGACCGCGGAATACTCGTCCGTAGGACCTCCTTACCGAAGTGGCTGCGTACCTCCTCCGCCACCTGCGAGGCGAGCCTGGTCCTCCCGTCGTACATGGTGAGGAGAATTGTCGAGACGTGCAGGTCCGGGTTCAGGTGCCCTCGCACGAGATCGACGTTGCGCAGCAGCTGCCCGAGACCTTCCAGCGCGTAGTACTCGCACTGGATCGGGATGAGGACCTCCGCTCCCGCAACCAGGGCGTTCACTGTGAGCAGGCCCAGCGACGGCGGGCAGTCGATGAGGATGTAGTCCAGAGGCTGCTCATACGCCTGGATGGCTCTCTGGAGTCGGCTTTCCCGTGCCACCAGCGACACCAGCTCGATCTCCGCACCGGCGAGGTCGATGGTGGCCGGAGCGCAGAAGAGACCTTCGACGTCGGGAACAGGCTGGACCACCTCGGAGAGCGGCATGCTTTCGACCAGGACGTCGTAGATGGAGGGGACGTCCGCATGGTGATCGATGCCCAGAGCCGTGGAGGCATTCCCCTGCGGATCCAGGTCCACCACCAGGACACGTGCGCCGTGGAGCGCGAGCGAAGCGGCGAGATTGACCGTGGAGGTCGTCTTTCCCACTCCGCCCTTCTGGTTGGCGACCACCATCACACGGGTCTGCTCAGGTCGGGGTAGGCCCTCACCGGCGCGGCCGAGGGCCTCAACCGCCAGCTGGGCCGCACGACCGATGGGTGTGTCGTCCATCGGGGGCGGTGTTTCACGTGAAACACCGTCCCCCAAGGACTCGGTACGGGGACCGGGGACCGGGTCGGTCATCGGCCCTGCGGTGTCGGCGTCGGACCGCAAGGATTCACTCTCCTCGACTTCAGGCTCGCAATGAACAGAGCCTGCCATGCTTTCGGGTTCGTGAACCAGCGAGGCCGACTCTTCTGTGGATGAATCCACATCTGTGGACAACTCGATAGCCCGTACGGGCCTTCGGTCCCGCGGCGAGGTCGCCGTACGGCCACGGCCAATAATTCCCTGGAGCAGAGAGCGACGTTTCACGTGAAACACGATGCCCCTGGAGGATGGCGCCAGGGTTTCGACACTCCGCAAAGGCCGCATATCACCACAGGGCTCTTCAGCCCACTCAGTTGCACATGGTCGATAAGCGAGCAGTAGGCGCTCCGCCCGTCAGGCTTCGGAGATCAACGACGTCGGCGGGTCCGCCCCACCCGCGCGGCCTTGGCCCGCTTGGCGGCAAACCTCACACCACCCGGGCTCTCCCCGACCACGACGCGCACCACGGTGGAGGCCGGCTCGACGAGTCCTTCGCCGACGCGCAGCACCTCCGCCTCCACCACGCCGAGCTTGCTCAGGGCCGCACGAGCGCCCTGGATCTCCTCCTCGGCCGTGCCCCCCTTGAGCGCCAGCATCTCGCCGTAAGGGCGCAGCAGGGGTACTCCCCATCCCGCGAGACGGTCCAGCGGAGCGACAGCGCGCGCTGTCACCACGTGCACCGGCTGCAAGCTGCCGAGGACCTCCTCGGCCCGGCCGCGGACGACGGTCACATGGTCCAGGCCGAGCAGCTCCACGACCTCCTGGAGGAAGTTCGTACGGCGCAACAGCGGCTCGAGCAGAGTGATCTTCAAATCGGGGCGCACCAGCGCGAGCGGAATGCCAGGCAGGCCGGCGCCCGAGCCCACGTCGCAGACCGTGACACCCTGGGGGACCACCTCGGACAGCACAGCGCAGTTCAGCAGGTGGCGCTCCCACAGGCGCGGCACCTCACGGGGCCCGATCAGCCCTCTCTTCACCCCCGCGTCCGCCAGCAGTTCCGCATACCTGACAGCCATGGGAAAGAACTCACCGAATACCGCTTGCGCCTCCTTGGGCGCCTGGGGGAGCTCTGCTGCCTCCGTCACGAGGACCGTCCTTCCGTACCGCGCTGGCGCACCGTGGGTGACTACCACAGGGCTGGCTGACTATCAGGGCTGACTTTTCAGGGCTGACAAAGATCGGCCCCGTCTGCGCGCAGACGGGGCCGACAGTACAAGGATCCGGTCAGGCGGGAAGAACGACGACGAAGCGCTGCGGCTCCTCGCCCTCGGACTCGCTGCGCAGACCCGCCGCCGCGACGGCGTCGTGCACGACCTTGCGCTCGAACGGCGTCATGGGCTCCAGCCGTACCGGCTCACCGGAGCTCTTGACCTCATCAGCGGCCTTGGCACCCAGCGCGGCGAGGACTTCGCGCTTCTTGGCACGGAATCCGCCGATGTCCAGCATCAGGCGGCTGCGGTCGCCGGTCTCCCGGTGCACGGCCAGGCGCGTGAGCTCCTGGAGTGCCTCGAGCACCTCGCCCTCGCGTCCCACCAGCTTCTGCAGATCACGCGCCGAGTCGCTGATGATCGAGACCGCGGCCCGGTCCGCCTCCACATCCATGTCGATGTCACCGTCGAGGTCGGCGATGTCGAGCAGACCTTCGAGGTAGTCCGCCGCGATCTCCCCCTCCTGCTCGAGGCGGGTCAGAGTGTCGCTGCCCTCGGCGGCCGTGGTGGTGGTGCCTTCCGTCACGGGATGGACTCCTTCTTACTTCTTGGACGGGTGCTTGGGCCGCTGCGGGCCCTTGCGCTGTCCGGACTTGGCTTGGCGTGAGGAACCGGACGCGGTGGGCTTGCCCGCCGGCTTCGGCTTGTCGTCCTGCGATGCGTCGCGCTTCTCCAGCGAGGTCTTGGGCTCCGCGCCGGTGGTCTCGGAGTCCTTCGCCGTGCCGGGATGCGTGGCAGCGGTCTGACGCTTGGCCTTCGTCTGGCGCTTGGGCTGCTGCCGCCTGGCCGCAGCACCGCCTTCGGCTTCGGCGACGGCCGTCTCGCTCTTCGTCACCGTGCCGTCCTCCTGGGCGGCGAGACCCAGCTTGGCCAGACCGGTGATGAACTTGCGCTCGATGTCGTTGCGGTCGGGGCCCTTGGCGACGATCCGCTTGACGGTGTTGCGCCTCGTCCGGCCCCGTACCTCGCCGTGCGCGGTCACGCTCTTCAGCAGACGGTTCAGGTACTGGTCCTGGGCCTTGCTGCCCGGCGTCGGGTTCTGGTTGATCACGTACATCTGCTGGCCCATGGTCCACACGTTCGTGGTCAGCCAGTAGACGAGGACACCGACGGGGAAGTTGATGCCCATGACGGCGAAGATCAGCGGAAAGATGTACATGAGCATCTTCTGCTGCTGCATGTACGGGGTCTTCACGGTCAGATCGACGTTCTTCGTCATCAGCTGGCGCTGGGTGAAGAACTGGGAGGCCGACATCATCACGATCATGATCGCGGTGACGACGCGGACATCGGTCAGCGAGGCGCCGAGCGCAGCGACCTTGTCCTGGCTGTCCATGAACTTCGCGGCCAGCGGAGCGCCGAAGATGTGCGCCTGACGTGCGCTGTCGAGCAGCGGCTGGTCGATGACGCCGATCGTCTTGCCCGAGGCGATGGCCGAGAGCACATGATAGAGGGCGAAGAAGAACGGGGACTGCGCCAGGATGGGAAGGCACGAGGAGAGCGGGTTGGTACCCGTCTCCTTGTACAGCTTCATCATCTCTTCGGACTGACGCTGCTTGTCGTTCTTGTAGCGCTCCTGGATCGCCTTCATCTTCGGCTGGAGCACCTGCATGTTCCGGGTCGACTTGATCTGCTTCACGAAAAGCGGGATCAGGCAGATCCGGATCAGGACCACCAGGGACACGATGGACAGGCCCCAGGCCCAGCCCGTGTCATCGCCGAAGATCGCTCCGTACAGCTTGTGGAACTGGACGATGACCCATGAGACAGGGGTGGTGATAAAGCTGAACAGACTGGCAATCGTGTCCACTAATCAGGCTCCTTGAGCATTGGGCGAGGTCTCTGTGGCCGGGCTCGGGGGTACGGAGGCCGACCCCCCGGCAGGCACATCGGCGGCGGAGTCCCCGCCCTTGCCGCCACGCGCACGATCGCGCAGCAGTTCGTGCCAGCGCGGACGTCTGCGTGGCGGTACGTGATCCACGCCGCCCGGCGACCACGGATTGCACCGCAGGATGCGCCAGGCGGTCAGCGCGGTTCCCTTGATCGCACCGTGCCGGTCGATCGCCGTATATCCGTAGTGGGAACACGACGGGTAGTAGCGGCAGACGGGCCCGAGAAGCGGGCTGATCGTCCACTGGTACAGCTTGATGAGAGCCAGCAGCGGGTACTTCATCGCGCGCCCCCTCCCAGCAGCCGCTCCAGGGCGGCGTCCAGGTCTCGGGCCAGCTGTGCATGATCGGCGTCGCCCGATCCGGGCAGCGCTCGTACGACAACAAGGCTACCGGGGGGCAGCTCGGCGAGCCGCTCGCGGACCAGGTGACGCAGCCTTCGCTTCACCGCGGTGCGAACGACCGCCCCACCCACTGCTTTGCTGACAACGAAACCCGCACGCGGCGGGGGAGCACTCTCCCCTGTCGCGTGCGGGTCCGTAGCACCGCTGCGTAGGTGTACGACGAGAAGCGGGCGTCCGGCCCGACGCCCTCGCCGTACCGCGGTCGCGAAGTCCTCGCGCCGCCTCAGCCGATTCTCGGTAGGCAGCACGTCATGACCTGACCGCGATCAGGCGGAAAGGTTGGCGCGACCCTTGCCACGGCGGTTCGCGAGAATCGCGCGGCCGGCACGGGTACGCATACGCAGCCGGAAGCCGTGGGTCTTGGCGCGACGACGGTTGTTCGGCTGGAAGGTGCGCTTGCTCACTCGGGGGCTCCAGAAATGATTCGTGTGTTGGCGGGACATCGCCTGGCTGTCACCGTGCGCCCACGAGGAACTCGCGTAAACGCCTTAGTGCACCGCTTCACAATCACAGATCGTGATCTTTGCCCATCGGAGGCAGGCGGCAGCAGCCATCGACAACTCGACCTGGCCACGGTACGCGCGGCCGCGCCGTCCGGTCAAACCAGCTCCGCGCCACCCCCTGCTGTACACAGCCTGTGGACAACGACTTGAACCGTGCGGGTCGGGCTGACTACCGTGGCTGAACTCCGGTTCCTTTCCTTCCCCCCTGCCGGGCCTCACCCGACCCGACCCATCCCGTCCCGAGAACCACACATTCGTGGGACATGCGAGAGAGCGTGCCTTGTGGCTGACGTACCTGCCGATCTTGCCGCAGTGTGGCCACGCGTGCTGGACCAACTCCTCGGGGAGGGTCAGCAGGGCATCGAGCCGAAGGACAGGCAGTGGATCGAGCGCTGCCAGCCGCTGGCCCTCGTCGCGGACACGGCCCTGCTGGCCGTCCCGAACGAGTGGGGCAAGCGGGTCCTGGAGGGGAGGCTGGCGCCGCTCATCAGCGAGGCGCTCACGCGTGAGTGCGGGCGCCCGATCCGGATCGCGATCACGGTCGACGACTCCGCGGGCGATCCCCCGGCCCCGCCCGGGCCCCCCATGCGCCCGTCGCACCAGGGCCAGCAGTCCCACCGCTACCAGGGTCCGCAGCGCGACGATCCCTCGCACGACGACGGGTACGACGGCTACGGCCACCGGCCGTCGGACGACGGCATGCCGACGGCGCGCCCGGCCTACCCCGACTACCAGCAGCAGCGGCCCGAGCCCGGAGCCTGGCCGAGGGCCCAGGAGGACCTCTGGCAGCCCCGGCACGGCGGGTACCAGGACCGCGATCCGTACGCGAACCCGCGCTCGCAGCAGCCCCAGCACGACTACCGGCCGCAGCCGCCCGAGCTCCAGGGCTACGAGCCGCAGCGCGACGGGCGGGACCGGCACGAGCGGCACGAGCGGCAGGAACAGCAGCCCCAGCACCGCCAGGGCGGCACCGGCCGGCCCGGGGGCGGCGGCCCCATGGGAACGAACTCCGCCCCTCCGCCGGGGACCACCGAGCCCCATGCCCGGCTCAATCCGAAGTACCTCTTCGACACCTTCGTCATCGGTGCTTCCAACCGCTTCGCGCACGCCGCGGCCGTCGCGGTCGCCGAGGCTCCGGCCAAGGCGTACAACCCCCTGTTCATCTACGGGGAGTCGGGGCTGGGCAAGACGCACCTGCTGCACGCCATCGGGCACTACGCCCGCAGCCTCTACCCGGGCACCCGGGTGCGGTACGTGAGCTCCGAGGAGTTCACCAACGAGTTCATCAACTCGATCCGCGACGGCAAGGGCGACACCTTCCGCAAGCGCTACCGCGACGTGGACATCCTCCTGGTCGACGACATCCAGTTCCTGGCGAGCAAGGAGTCGACGCAGGAGGAGTTCTTCCACACCTTCAACACGCTCCACAACGCCAACAAGCAGATCGTGCTCTCCTCGGACCGGCCGCCCAAGCAGCTGGTGACGCTGGAGGACCGGTTGCGCAACCGTTTCGAGTGGGGCCTCACCACCGACGTGCAGCCTCCCGAACTGGAGACGCGCATCGCCATCCTGCGCAAGAAGGCGGTACAGGAGCAGCTGAACGCCCCGCCGGAGGTACTGGAGTTCATCGCCTCGCGGATCTCGCGCAACATCCGCGAGCTGGAGGGCGCCCTCATCCGGGTGACCGCCTTCGCGAGCCTCAACAGGCAGCCGGTCGATCTGGGCCTGACCGAGATCGTGCTGAAGGACCTGATCCCGGGCGGGGAGGACACGGCCCCCGAGATCACCGCGCCGGCCATCATGGCGTCGACGGCGGACTACTTCGGGCTGACGGTGGAAGACCTCTGCGGCTCCTCACGCAGTCGTGTCCTGGTGACCGCGCGCCAGATCGCGATGTACCTCTGCCGCGAACTGACGGACCTGTCCCTTCCCAAGATCGGTGCGCAGTTCGGCGGCCGCGACCACACCACCGTGATGCACGCCGACCGGAAGATCCGTGCGCTGATGGCGGAACGGCGTTCCATCTACAACCAGGTCACCGAGCTGACCAACCGCATCAAGAACGGCTGACAGGCGTCGGCACACCGGTGTGCCGACGCCGCACCCGGCCCACACCGGCCGGCCGAGTACGCACCCGGCGCCCAGCGACGACCGAGAGGTCCTCGCTGGGCGCTTTTCGTCGCCCGAGCCCGGGGCGGACACCTCGCCGAAGCCCGAGCAGGGCCGGCTGCACGGGGGATGAGGGGCGGCCGGAGCCGCTCACATGGGGCTCGGAAGGCCGCTCGGAGGCTGTCGGAGCGGCAGCGCACACCTCTCCTCACCGTCGGCAGGTCCCCCCGGGCCCCGGGCGTTGTTCGAATACGCGCCGTGAGAGACGTGTTCTCCACAGATTGGGACTGATGAGGGCGTCCACAGCCTGGGGACTGAGAAGTTGTCCAGATTGCATCCACAGAGGCCGCTGCCGATACTCCATCAGGCCAGGTCACCCGGTTGGGGATTTGTGGTCAACGATGATCCACAGGCTGTGGACAGATTTTTCGTCCACAGGGGGCAGATGATGTTGTCCACCGGCTGCCCACAGGCAGTGCCGCGTTGTCCCCAGCTTCTCCACACCCCTGTCCACTGTTCGGCAACCCGACACCGCTTGTCACCGCCCAGAGTGAAAGGCGTCACATGAAGATGCTCGATTGGGCTGTGGGGAACGTGGGTAAAGCTGGGGACAGGCCTGGGGAGAAGTGACCCCCGCCTGTGCATCGGGTGTGCAGAACTTTCGAGTGTCCACAGAAGCACCCGGTTGTCCACTGGTTCCACCCACAGGGTCGGTGGACAAAAAACCGGTCTTGACCTGCGCATACGACGTTATCCACGGTTTCCACAGGGCCTACTACTACTACCACTCAGAGTTAGCCAGGAATCCGCTTCGAAGTGGGGCCTGTGCACAACTCGAGCCGTGAGCTCCGTCGGCCTCCGGTCGCGACTTGACCCCGAGCAGCAACGAGTGTCGGTGCCGTACGTCAGACTGGACCCCGGCGGCCTCCCCCAGCCCTAGGCAGGGAGACCCCGACCAGACGACGAAGGCCGGCAGGGCGAGCGAGCAAAAGCAGGAGGCGGTTCCGGTGAAGATCCGGGTGGAGCGCGATGTACTCGCGGAGGCGGTGGCCTGGGTGGCCCGCAGCCTCCCGGCCCGTCCGCCGGCGCCCGTTCTCGCGGGCCTTCTGCTGAAGGCCGAGGACGGCGCCCTCACCTTCTCCAGCTTCGACTACGAGGTCTCGGCCAGGGTCTCCGTCGACGCGGAGATCGAGGAGGACGGCACGGTGCTCGTCTCCGGCCGGCTGCTGGCCGACATCTGCCGCGCGCTGCCCAACCGGCCGGTGGAGATCTCCACCGACGGCGTGCGCGCCACCGTGGTCTGCGGCTCCTCACGGTTCACACTCCACACACTGCCTGTGGAGGAGTACCCGGCACTGCCCCAGATGCCGACCGCGACCGGCACCGTCCCCGGTGAGGTGTTCGCCTCCGCCGCGGCGCAGGTCGCCATCGCCGCCGGCCGTGACGACACACTGCCCGTGCTCACCGGCGTCCGCATCGAGATCGAGGGCGACACCGTCACCCTCGCCTCGACCGACCGCTACCGCTTCGCGGTCCGCGAGTTCCGGTGGAAGCCGGAGAACGCGGACGCCTCCGCCGTGGCCCTGGTGCCGGCCAAGACGCTCCTGGACACCGCCAAGGCGCTCACCAGCGGTGACACGGTCACCCTGGCGCTGTCCGGGTCGGGTGCCGGTGAGGGGCTCATCGGCTTCGAGGGCGCGGGCCGGCGTACGACCACGCGGCTGCTGGAGGGCGACCTCCCGAAGTACCGCACCCTCTTCCCCACCGAGTTCAACTCGGTCGCCGTCATCGAGACCGCGCCGTTCGTCGAGGCGGTGAAGCGCGTGGCCCTCGTCGCCGAGCGCAACACCCCGGTGCGGCTCAGCTTCGAGCAGGGCGTCCTGATCCTCGAGGCGGGGTCGAGCGACGACGCACAGGCTGTGGAGCGCGTCGACGCCGTGCTCGAGGGCGACCACATCTCGATCGCCTTCAACCCGACCTTCCTGCTGGACGGACTGAGCGCGATCGACTCCCCGGTCGCCCAGCTGTCCTTCACGACGTCGACCAAGCCGGCCCTCCTCAGCGGCCGCCCGGCCGTCGACGCGGAGGCGGACGACGCGTACAAGTACCTGATCATGCCGGTCCGCCTCTCCGGCTGACCCGGCGGCGTCCCACCCTCGTGGCATTTCCGGCGGGCGCGCTCAGCGCGGAGCGCGCCCGCCGCCCTGCCCCCGGCCCGGCGTAGGCTCGGAACCGGGTACGAATCGGCACAACGCTTAAGGAATCTCTGATGGAGCTCGGTCTCGTCGGACTCGGCAAGATGGGCGGCAACATGCGCGAGCGCATCCGCCGCGCAGGCCACACCGTCATCGGTTACGACCGCAACCCGGATGTCGCCGACGTCCACAGCCTCGAAGAGCTTGTGGGCAAGCTCAAGGGTCCGCGGGTCGTGTGGGTGATGGTCCCGGCCGGTGCCGCGACCCAGTCCACCATCGACGAGCTGGCCGATCTGCTCTCCCCGGGCGACGTCGTCGTGGACGGCGGGAACTCCCGCTGGACCGACGACGAGAAGCACGCCCTCGAGCTCGGCCTCAAGGACATCGGCTTCGTCGACTGCGGAGTCTCCGGCGGCGTCTGGGGCCTGGAGAACGGCTACGCCCTGATGTACGGCGGCACCGAGGAGAACGTCGCCAAGGTGCAGCCGATCTTCGACGCGCTCAAGCCCGAGGGCGACTTCGGTTCCGTCCACGCGGGCAAGGTCGGGGCCGGCCACTTCGCCAAGATGGTCCACAACGGCATCGAGTACGCCATGATGCAGGCCTACGCCGAGGGCTGGGAGCTGCTGGAGAAGGTCGACTCCGTCACGGACGTCCGTGAGGTCTTCCGCTCCTGGCAGGAGGGCACGGTCATCCGTTCCTGGCTGCTGGACCTCGCGGTCAACGCGCTGGACGACGACGAGCACCTCGACCAGCTCCGTGGCTTCGCCGCCGACTCCGGCGAGGGCCGGTGGACGGTCGAGGCCGCCATCGACAACGCGGTCCCGCTGCCGGCGATCACCGCCTCCCTCTTCGCGCGCTTCGCCTCCCGGCAGGACGACTCGCCCCAGATGAAGATGATCGCCGCGCTGCGCAACCAGTTCGGCGGGCACGCGGTCGAGAACAAGAAGTAGTACGCACTACAGCGGCACACAGCACGGCACGAAGTCGGGAAGGTCGGCGACCATGCACGTCACGCATCTCTCGCTGGCCGACTTCCGCTCGTACGCCCGGGTCGAGGTCCCTCTCGACCCGGGCGTCACCGTGTTCGTGGGAGCCAACGGCCAGGGCAAGACCAATCTCGTCGAGGCCGTCGGTTACCTGGCGACACTCGGCAGCCACCGGGTGTCGTCGGACGCCCCCCTGGTGCGGATGGGGGCCGAGCGCGCCGTCGTGCGGGCCGCGGTCACGCAGGGCGAACGCTCGCAGCTGATCGAGCTGGAGCTCAACCCCGGCCGCGCCAACCGGGCGCGGATCAACAGGTCCTCGCAGGTCAGGCCCCGGGACGTCCTGGGCATAGTGCGGACGGTGCTGTTCGCCCCGGAGGATCTTGCCCTCGTCAAGGGGGATCCGGGCGAGCGGCGGCGCTTCCTGGACGAGATGATCACCGCGCGCTCTCCCCGCATGGCCGGTGTCCGGTCCGACTACGAGCGGGTGCTGAAACAGCGCAACACCCTCCTGAAGTCCGCGGCGATGGCCCGCAGACACGGCGGCCGGTCGATGGACCTGTCCACGCTGGACGTGTGGGACCAGCACCTGGGCCGGGTGGGGGCGGAGCTGCTGGCGCAGCGCCTCGACCTCATCGCGACGCTGCAGCCGCTGGCCGACAAGGCCTACGCGGACGTCGCCCCCGGAGGCGGCCCGGTGACGCTCGACTACCGCAGTTCGGCCGGTGCCGAAGTCGAGCCGGCCCGGACCCGCGAGGAGCTGTACGAGCAGGTCATGGCCGCGCTCGCCGGGGCCCGCAAGCAGGAGATCGAGCGGGGGGTGACGCTCGTCGGCCCGCACCGCGACGACCTGGTGCTCGGCCTGCGGGGGATGCCGGCGAAGGGGTACGCGAGTCACGGCGAGTCCTGGTCGTACGCGCTGGCACTGCGGTTGGCCTCCTACGATCTGCTGCGCGGTGAGGGCAACGAGCCGGTGCTCGTGCTCGACGACGTGTTCGCCGAGCTGGACGCCCGCCGGCGTGAGCGGCTCGCCGAGCTGGTGGCGCCGGGTGAGCAGGTGCTGGTGACCGCCGCGGTGGACGACGACGTGCCGGGCATCCTGGCGGGGGCCAGGTACACGGTCGCCGCAGGCGCGGTGGAGCGGCTGTGAGCGGCGCGGAGGGCGACCGGGGAGGGCTGCCGGGGCCTGCCGGGCCCGGGGCGCCGCAGCCCGAGGTCTCGGGTGTCGATCTGGCCCGGGTGGCGCTGCGGGCGGCCAAGGAGCAGGCCCGTGCGCGTGGTGCGGCGGTGCAGCAGAGGAAGCAGGCCAGGCGCGGTGGCGGGCTGCGTTCGGGAGCCCGGTCCGACGGACGTGATCCGCTGCCCCTCGGGTCGGCGATCAACCGGCTGATCACCGAGCGCGGGTGGGAGACCCCTGCGGCCGTGGGCGGTGTGATGGGCCGCTGGCCGCAGATCGTGGGGGACGACCTGGCCAACCACTGTGTGCCCCTGCGCTACGACGAGGACCCGGAGCAGCGCGTTCTGACGGTGCAGTGCGACTCGACGGCGTGGGCGACGCAGCTGCGCCTGCTGGCGCCGCAGCTGGTGGCCCGGCTGAACGCGGACCTGGGCCAGGGCACCGTGCGGATGATCAAGGTGCTGGGTCCCGGGGGACCACAGCAGAGGTTCGGCCCCCTGCGGGCCCCCGGCAGCAAGGGCCCCGGGGACACCTACGGCTGAGGGCGGAGCGCGCCGCGCCTCGCCGCCTCCTGGCCGGGAGCCTCGGCCGACCGCTGCCGCGCCTTCCCGCCGGGAGTCACGGCCGGCCGCTGCCGCGCCTCCCTCCCGGGAGCCGCGGCCGGCTCCCCGGCAGCCTCCCGGTTCTCCGGCACGCGTTCCCTTCACGGGCGTTCCGGCCCGGAACCTCCTGCCGCCACTCGGCCTCGCTGTTCCTTTTGTCCCTGTAGGTCACGATGCGTTCCGGCCGGGTGCGATGAGGCGTCCCTCACCGTAGCCGGAGGTTGACAGGTCGAAGCGCTCAATGCCCGCGTGAGCCTCCCAGGGCCCCTTCCCGGATATGGGGAGTCGGCAGCCGCTCATTCAGGGCGGCACATGCGGACTCAGGTACCCGCAAACCCCCATTCATGTCAGCGCTACCGGTAGACTGATGGGAAATCCCGCCTCCGGGCGGGAGTCGTCGATACAAGCCGAACGACGCAGCCGCTCCCGCCTGTCCGGAGAACGGCCTGTGCTGTGCCAGAAAGGGCGCTTCGTGGCCGATTCCGGCAACCCCAACGAGAACATTCCCTCCACAGCCGGTGAGCACGGCGAGGTAACCGCCTCGTACGACGCCAGCGCGATCACGGTCCTCGAGGGCCTGGACGCGGTCCGCAAGCGACCTGGCATGTACATCGGTTCGACCGGTGAGCGCGGTCTCCACCACCTCGTGCAAGAGGTCGTGGACAACTCGGTCGACGAGGCCATGGCCGGGCACGCGGACACGATCGACGTCACGATCCTCGCCGACGGCGGGGTGCGTGTGATCGACAACGGCCGTGGCATCCCGGTCGGCATCGTGCCGTCGGAGGGCAAGCCGGCCGTCGAGGTAGTGCTGACGGTGCTGCACGCGGGCGGCAAGTTCGGCGGTGGCGGCTACGCCGTCTCCGGTGGTCTGCACGGCGTCGGCGTGTCCGTCGTCAACGCCCTGTCCACACGGGTGGCCGTGGAGGTCAGGACCGACGGCTACCGCTGGACCCAGGACTACAAGCTCGGTGTCCCGACGGCCCCGCTGGCCCGTCACGAGGCCACCGAGGAGACGGGGACGACCGTCACCTTCTGGGCCGACGGAGACGTCTTCGAGACCACCGACTACTCCTTCGAGACCCTCTCGCGCCGCTTCCAGGAGATGGCGTTCCTCAACAAGGGACTCACCCTCAAGCTCACCGACGAGCGGGCGGCCGCGAAGGCCACGGCGGGCGCGGACACCGCCGAGGTGGTCGACGTACCCGACGAGGAGCCGACCCGGACGGTCACGTACCACTACGAGAACGGCATCGTCGACTTCGTCAAGTACCTCAACTCCCGCAAGGGAGAGCTGATCCACCAGTCGGTGATCGACATCGAGGCCGAGGACAAGGAACGGCTCCTCTCGGTCGAGATCGCCATGCAGTGGAACACGCAGTACACCGAGGGTGTCTACTCCTTCGCCAACGCGATCCACACGCACGAGGGCGGTACGCACGAGGAGGGCTTCCGCGCGGCGCTGACCTCGCTGGTCAACCGCTACGCGCGGGACAAGAAGCTGCTGCGCGAGAAGGACGACAACCTCACGGGTGAGGACGTCCGCGAGGGCCTGACGGCGATCATCTCGGTCAAGCTCGGCGAGCCGCAGTTCGAGGGCCAGACGAAGACCAAGCTGGGCAACACCGAGGCGAAGACCTTCGTGCAGAAGGTCGTCCACGAGCAGCTGACGGACTGGTTCGACCGCAACCCCAACGAGGCCGCCGACATCATCCGCAAGGGCATCGCGGCGTCGACCGCCCGCGTGGCGGCCCGCAAGGCCCGTGACCTGACGCGGCGCAAGGGGCTCCTGGAGAGCGCCTCGCTGCCCGGCAAGCTGAGCGACTGCCAGTCCAACGACCCGACGAAGTGCGAGATCTTCATCGTCGAGGGTGACTCCGCCGGTGGTTCGGCGAAGTCCGGCCGCAATCCGATGTACCAGGCGATCCTGCCCATCCGGGGCAAGATCCTGAACGTCGAGAAGGCCCGGATCGACAAGATCCTCCAGAACACCGAGGTCCAGGCGCTCATCTCGGCCTTCGGCACCGGTGTCCACGAGGACTTCGACATCGAGAAGCTCCGCTACCACAAGATCATCCTGATGGCCGACGCCGACGTCGACGGCCAGCACATCAACACCCTGCTGCTGACGTTCCTGTTCCGGTTCATGCGGCCGCTGGTGGAGTCCGGGCACGTGTACCTCTCGCGTCCGCCGCTCTACAAGATCAAGTGGGGCCGCGACGACTTCGAGTACGCCTACTCCGACCGTGAGCGCGACGCACTCGTGCAGCTCGGCAAGCAGGGCGGGAAGCGGATCAAGGAGGACTCGATCCAGCGCTTCAAGGGTCTCGGCGAGATGAACGCCGAGGAGCTGCGCATCACCACGATGGACCAGGACCACCGTGTTCTCGGCCAGGTCACGCTGGACGACGCGGCACAGGCCGACGACCTGTTCTCGGTGCTGATGGGCGAGGACGTCGAGGCGCGGCGCTCGTTCATCCAGCGCAACGCCAAGGACGTCCGCTTCCTCGACATCTGAGTCGGTCGCACAAGCAAGCCGCAGCTCGAAAGGACTTTGACCAGAAATGGCCGACGAGAACACCCCTGTGATGCCCGACGAGGAGCCCGCCGTCCCGGGCGTGGGCATGCGTGTCGAGCCCGTGGGGCTCGAGACGGAGATGCAGCGCTCCTACCTCGACTACGCGATGTCCGTCATCGTCTCGCGTGCGCTGCCCGACGTGAGGGACGGTCTGAAGCCCGTCCACCGACGGGTGCTGTACGCGATGTACGACGGCGGCTACCGGCCCGAGAAGGGCTTCTACAAGTGCGCCCGCGTCGTCGGTGACGTCATGGGTACGTACCACCCGCACGGCGACTCGTCGATCTACGACGCGCTCGTGCGGCTCGCGCAGCACTGGTCGATGCGCATGCCGCTGGTGGACTCCAACGGCAACTTCGGTTCACCGGGCAACGACCCGGCCGCGGCGATGCGGTACACCGAGTGCAAGATGATGCCGCTGTCCATGGAGATGGTCCGGGACATCGACGAGGAGACCGTCGACTTCCAGGACAACTACGACGGCCGCAACCAGGAGCCGACGGTCCTGCCGGCGCGCTTCCCGAACCTGCTGGTCAACGGCTCGGCGGGCATCGCGGTCGGCATGGCGACGAACATCCCGCCGCACAACCTGCGCGAGGTCGCCGCCGGCGCGCAGTGGTACCTCGAGCACCCGGAGGCCTCGCACGAGGAACTCCTGGACGCCCTGATCGAGCGCATCAAGGGCCCGGACTTCCCGACGGGCGCCCTGGTCGTGGGCCGCAAGGGCATCGAGGAGGCGTACCGCACGGGCCGCGGCTCGATCACGATGCGCGCGGTCGTCGCGGTCGAGGAGATCCAGAACAGGCAGTGCCTGGTCGTCACGGAGCTCCCGTACCAGACCAACCCCGACAACCTCGCGCAGAAGATCGCCGACCTGGTGAAGGACGGCAAGATCGGCGGGATCGCCGACGTGCGGGACGAGACGTCCTCGCGCACCGGTCAGCGCCTGGTCGTCGTCCTCAAGCGCGACGCGGTCGCCAAGGTCGTGCTGAACAACCTGTACAAGCACACCGACCTGCAGACGAACTTCGGTGCGAACATGCTGGCGCTCGTCGACGGGGTGCCGCGCACCCTGTCGATCGACGCCTTCATCCGGCACTGGGTGACGCACCAGATCGAGGTCATCGTCCGGCGTACGCGGTTCAGGCTGCGCAAGGCCGAGGAGCGGGCGCACATCCTGCGCGGTCTGCTCAAGGCCCTGGACGCGATCGACGAGGTCATCGCCCTCATCCGTCGCAGCAACACGGTGGAGATCGCGCGTGAGGGCCTGATGGGCCTCCTGGAGATCGACGAGATCCAGGCCAACGCCATCCTGGAGATGCAGCTGCGCCGGCTCGCCGCGCTGGAGCACCAGAAGATCACGGCGGAGCACGACGAACTCCAGGCCAAGATCGACGAGTACAACGCGATCCTGGCCTCGCCGGAGCGCCAGCGGAAGATCGTGAGCGAGGAACTCGCCGCGATCGTCGACAAGTTCGGCGACGACCGCCGTTCCAAGCTGGTGCCCTTCGACGGCGACATGTCCATCGAGGACCTGATCGCCGAGGAGGACATCGTCGTCACGATCTCCCGCGGCGGCTATGTGAAGCGCACCAAGACGGACGACTACCGCTCGCAGAAGCGCGGCGGCAAGGGCGTGCGCGGCACGAAGCTCAGGGAAGACGACATCGTCGACCACTTCTTCGTGTCGACGACCCACCACTGGCTGCTGTTCTTCACGAACAAGGGCCGGGTCTACCGGGCCAAGGCGTACGAGCTGCCGGACGCCGGCCGGGACGCCCGCGGTCAGCACGTGGCGAACCTGCTGGCCTTCCAGCCGGACGAGCAGATCGCGCAGATCCTGGCGATCCGCGACTACGAGGCCGCGCCCTACCTGATCCTGGCCACGAAGGGCGGTCTGGTGAAGAAGACCGCGCTGAAGGACTACGACTCCCCCCGCTCCGGCGGCGTCATCGCGATCAACCTGCGGGAGACGCAGGACGGCGGCGACGACGAGCTGATCGGTGCCGAACTGGTCTCGGCCGACGACGACCTGCTGCTCATCAGCAGGAAGGCCCAGTCGATCAGGTTCACCGCGACGGACGACGCGCTGCGTCCGATGGGCCGGGCCACCTCGGGCGTGAAGGGCATGAGTTTCCGTGAGGGAGACGAACTGCTCTCGATGAATGTTGTACGGCCCGGCACGTTCGTGTTCACTGCCACCGACGGCGGATACGCCAAGCGGACCGCCGTCGACGAGTACCGCGTCCAGGGTCGTGGCGGTCTGGGTATCAAGGCCGCGAAGATCGTGGAGGACCGGGGATCACTCGTCGGTGCGCTGGTGGTGGAGGAAACGGACGAGATCCTCGCCATCACGCTCGGCGGTGGTGTGATCCGTACGCGAGTCAATGAAGTCAGGGAGACGGGCCGTGACACCATGGGCGTCCAACTGATCAATCTGGGCAAGCGCGATGCCGTCGTCGGTATCGCGCGCAACGCCGAGGCCGGTCGCGAGGCCGAAGAGGTCGACGGGACCGATGAAGCCGAAGGCGCCACGGTCGAGGCCCATGCCGAGAGCGTGGTCGAGGGCACAGTCGAGGGCACGGAGCCTTCGGCCGGGGAGCACGAGGAGTAGAGCGTGAGTGGAGCCACGGGCGCCGGTTCGGCCGCTTCCGGAGCAGGTACGAACGGCGTCCGTGGCTCTGCCACGGACTCCCAAGGGGGCACTGTGACGGACACTCGGGGACCTCAGCCCCAGTACGAGGGCTACGCGACCGGGCCGTTGCCCGGGGAGCGGGAGCCCGCAGCGGGTCAGGCGGGGCCCTACCACCCGCCGCAGGCGTACCCGTCCCCCGTGGGCGGTACGCAGGGTGGCGGCACACAGGGCGGAGCACAGGGCGTGGGCGGCGTACAGGCGACCCGGTTGCCCCGGACGGGGGCGCGGACCACTCCGCGTACGCGGAAGGCGCGTCTGCGGGTGGCGAAGGCCGACCCGTGGTCGGTCATGAAGGTCAGCTTCCTGCTGTCCATCGCGCTCGGTGTCTGCACCGTGGTCGCGGCCGCCGTCCTGTGGATGGTGATGGACGCGATGGGCGTCTTCTCCACCGTGGGCGGCACGATCAGCGAGGCCACCGGCTCGAACGAGAGCAACGGTTTCGATCTGCAGTCGTTCCTCTCGCTGCCGCGGGTGCTCATCTTCACGTCCGTCATCGCGGTGATCGACGTGGTGCTGGCCACCGCGCTGGCGACTCTGGGCGCCTTCATCTACAACCTGTCGGCGGGCTTCGTGGGTGGTGTCGAGCTCACGCTGGCCGAGGACGAGTAGGGCGCCGGGTATCGATTTTGGGACTGGCCCCGACGTGCGCTAATCTTCAGAAGTCAGCGCAGCAGCGCGGCGGGGCTATAGCTCAGTTGGTTAGAGCGCATCCCTGATAAGGATGAGGCCACAGGTTCAAATCCTGTTAGCCCCACCAGCACGAAGGCCCCCCACCGGTACCGGTGGGGGGCCTTCGGCGTGTGTGGCCGGGATCAGTCTGTCGCCGCTCCCTCGTCGCGCAGGGGGCGGCGCGCAGGGGGCTCGTGCGGGAGGACCGTCGTCCCGCCTGGCCGGCCGGATCGCGGCACACATCCGGTTGCCGTGTTGCTCCGTGCCGGACGACCGCGGAGCCATGGGCCGGGGCAGTGCTGCTGTCCCGGGGCGAGCGGCTGTGCCGGGGCCCGGGGCGCGGGGGCCCCGGGGGCCCGTAGGGGCGGGGCTCGGAGCGGGTGGGGCGATGCCCCGGGCGTTCGGGCGGATATGGCGGGGGCGGTGCGCACGCACCGTCGTGGACGCACGGGAAAGGCCCCTGCCGGCGGGACCGGGTCAGGGGCCTTGAGGGATCGTCCGCGGTTCGCTCACGGGGGGAGCGGGGAGGAGTCCCCCGCGGGAGTGCCGCCGTGGGTGGAGCGGGTGGCGTTCGTCAGGTGCGCGGTGTCCGCGGTGTCGGCGGACAGCTGGCGGGTGGCCGGTGAGGAGCCGTGGGCCTCGGCCCGGATCCGCTGCTTCATCGTGGGCGGCAGCGCCCGGTCACGCGGAAGGGTCCATCGGACCGACGGCGTCGTCGCGGTTGCGGCGGCCTGGCCCGTGTGTTCGTGGGTCGTCGCCGCCGGCTCCGTGGCCGTGGCCTGGGCGGTGGCGAAGCCCAGTGACGCGAGGATTGCGAAGAAGGTGGTGATGAAGGCGGTCCAGATGTTCTTGACCTTGAAGGCGCTCATGGCCCCTCGCTTTCAGGTGGTCCGGTTTGCTTACCTTTCTGATGATGTTGAGGTGTCCGGTGGATTGCGGGACCGACGCCCCCGCTGCGCCGATCTTCGGATGAACACCACTCGTATGGTTCAACCGGTCCGTGGAAGCTCCTCCCGGCGGCGCGGGAGCCGTGACGGAGTGCTGACGGGGTGTCCGGAAGAGAGCCGGCGAGGGGTCGGCGAGGTCCTCGGTAGGTGCCGCGACGGTGCGGCGGACGGGCCCCGGGCAGGTCACCGATCGGTATCGGCCGGTGTGTATAGTCGGGCCGCAGAAGTCCCTTACGTCAAGGAAAGACGAGGTCGCGCGGTGAAGAAGCTTCTCCTGGTCGCACTGGCTGCCATCGGCGGGCTCCTCGTGTACCGCCAGATCCAGGCGGATCGCGCCGAGCAGGACCTGTGGACGGAGGCGACCGACTCCGTGCCCGCAGGTTCGGGTGTGTGAGACGGAACAGTCCGAGACGGGCCCCGGTCGCTGAGCGGCCGGGGCTTCGTGCTGTCCGGCGCCCCTGACCCCCTCCTGTTGCGGAGCCGTGACAGCCGTGCTCTTGAGTTAACCCACGCAAATCAGTAGCTTGCGAGAGCAAAGCGGCCGGGCTGCCGGTAGGCGGCCTCGGGGTGTCGCCGGGAGGTCACGGGGTGGGCGCCGCGCCGCTCCCCACGTGCAGCGCACGCAGGGGGCCGGAGCAGGGGATCCGGATCCCGGTGGTCCGCAGGGGTCGTGGGCGGAGAGTCGGCTGTGGCCGCAGACAACGGTGGTACGGGCGGGGCAGGATGGAACGGCACCGGCACCGGCTCGGGCAGCAGGCCGGGCAACGGCACCGGCATCAGCTCGGGCACCGGCACGTCGCCGGAAGGCGCCGTGGCCACCCCGGCCGGCGGGCGCCGGATTCCGCGGGCCCGTACTCCGGGGGCCGTCGCCGGGTGGGGCGCGGACGGTGGGAACGCAGACGACGAGGGGAAGTGCGTGAACAGGCAGCGCGACAGGGGCCGGGTGACGTCGGCGTCGATGGCGGTGATGTGCGCGACGGCGGTGATGTGCGCGGTGGCGGCGCTGCCCGGGCAGGCGTACGCGGCCGGCGGCCCGGGGACCTACACGTTCGACCCGGCGGCGACAGCCGTCCGCGGCGCGGAGACGAACGCCGACGCGGAGGAACTGGAGCCCGGCTCGGTCTACAAGAGCTCCGTCGAGCCCGGGCAGAAGCTCTACTACCGCCTCGAACTCGACGACGCGACCAGCGCCTACGTCTCGTCCGTGGTGGTCCCCAGGGGGCCCGGGAAGGTCGCCTACGGCGACGGCATCACGATCAGCATCAGGGACCTGGACGACACCCTGTGCGATTCCCAGGACGCGCGCTTCGAGTCGGCCGAGTTCCCGCGCCCCATCGCCGCCTACGCGCACCGGACCGTGGAGAAGGACAGCACCACCTGCGCCGCGGCCGGCACGTACAACGTGCTGATCGAGCGGGAGAGCAAGGCAGGATCCGCCGCGGTCACGTGGGACCTCGAACTGCGCTTCGCCACCGAACCGGCGCTCAAGAAGGGCGCCGCACGGGAGACCGAGGCACCCGAGAGCTGGCCCTCCGCCTCGCCGACCCCGCCCTCCGGGAAGCAGAAACGCTCCGGTGGCAGCGGCTTCCACGACGCGACCGGTCTGGTGACCGGTGAGTGGGTGGACACGATCGCTCCCGGGCAGACGCGCTTCTACCGCGTGCCCGTCGACTGGGGTCAGCAGATCTTCGCGACGGCCGCGCTGAGCAACAACAACAGGTCGACCGAGTACCTCGGCAACGCCCTCGCCGTGTCGCTGGAGAATCCGGTGCGCGGCCACGTGGACGACGCGACGCTCTCGTACTCCGGCAAACCCACCTCCGTGGCCCTGGACCCGCTGCCACCGGTGGCGTACGAGAACCGGTACGCCCCGGCCTCGGACGTCAGTGCCATGCGCTTCGCCGGCTGGTACTACCTGTCGGTGTCGCTCGACCCCGAGGTCGGTGAGCACTACGGGAACACGCCCATCGGACTGACGCTCAAGGTGAGTGTCCGCAACGACGCCGGGCCGACGCCCTACCGGGGGGCCGCCGGGATCTTCGGAGTCGGCGAGGAGGACCTGGACACGGCCAGGGACGGGCTGAGCGAATCCCGGGCCGGGGGCAGCGGGACGATGCGGACGGTGGCCGCGGCGGGCATCGGGACCGGCTCCGTGCTCGTGCTCGGGCTCGGCGTCTGGACCCTGCTGGCCCGGCGCCGGTCCGTGCCGGGGGCCTCGGTGCCCGGTGGGCAGCCGCCGTTCGGGGGCCCGCCGCAGGCCTGGTAGCGCCCGGCCGCGGTGCCGGACGGATTCAGACCCGGGTCAGTGCCCAGATGCCGACGGCGAAGCACACCAGGGCCACGATCAGCACCGGCACCGCCACCTTGAGCGGCGGCCCCGGGCGCGTGGCCGGGGAGGCGCCCCGCGCCGGGACGGGCGGCGTGACGGCAGTCCCGGCGTGGGGTTCCGGTGCGTGCTGCGGCTGCCCCGCGTCCTGCGGGTGCTGCGCGGTGTAGGCCCGGGTGGGAGGCGCCTGGTACGGCACCGCGGCGGTGGGCGCGTGGGCGAGGCCCGCGGCGTCGGCCGGTGACGGTGAGACCGGGTGCGGCGGACCGAAGGGCGCGTACACCTGGCCGGGCGGGGGCACGGGCGCGGACTGCCGCGGTGGCGGCGCCAGGTGGAAGCTGCCCGTCTCGGACATCGAGGGCGGCGGGGGCGGTTGCTGCCCGGACCGCTGCGGCGGGCCGGGAGCCGGAGCCGGGTCGGCCGTCCCCGGCGCCGGCCGGGGGGCCTGCACGGGCCCGTCCGGGCCGAAGCCCGGGGGCAGGGGTCCGATCTGGTCGAACACCTCGACCCGCTCGTCCTGCGGACCGGGTTCCGGCAGCATCTCGACGGCCGCGGCGAGGGCCTTCCGCGCGCCCGTGGCCGTGCGGAAGCGGGCCTGCGGGTCGGGTTGCAGCAGCCCTGCCAGCACCTGCCACAGGGGCTCCGGCACGCCCTGGGGCGCACCCGGCGTGCCGTGGGCGGCGAAGTACTCCACGAGCGCCTGGGCGTCCGGCTTGCGGCCCTGCAACAGATAGAGGGCCACCAGGCCCACGGCGAACAGGTCGGCGGGGAAGTCGGGTTCGGCGCCCATCAGCTGTTCGGGCGCGAAGTAACCCGGCGTGCCGACCACGTAGTTGGTCTCGGTCAGGCGCGGCTCGCCCTTGCGCATGGAGATGCCGAAGTCGGAGAGCCGCAGATGCGGCCGGCCCGTCCCCGTGGCCTCCATCAGGATGTTGGCCGGCTTGATGTCGCGGTGCACGACCCCTTCCGCGTGCACCGTGGAGAGCCCGGACAGCAGCTGGTCCAGCAGGAGGCAGACGAAACGCGGGGGCAGCGGCCCGTAGTCACCGATGACATGGGCCAGCGAACCACCACTGACCAGGTCCATCGTGAACAGGACCTTGTCGTCGTCCGCCGCCCAGCTGGCGGGGGCCAGGACGTGCGGATGCTCGATCCGCAGCGCCTGCTCACGGACGAAGCGCAGCAGTGTGTGCGCGTCGCTCTGCTGCAGGACCTTGGCGGCCACGTACCTGCGGCGGCGGTGGTCCCAGGCGCGCCAGACGGCGCCCACCCCGCCCCGCCCGATCGGGTCGATCAGCTCGTACCTGCCGGCGAAAACCTCACCCATTGCGCTGCGCCCGCTCCCCGTTCCGGTTTCGGCTCGTGGCCCGGCGGCGGCAGGCCGCCGGGGCCCTGTCCGTCAGGGCCCCGGCCGGCCCGCCGCCGGCCGTCCGAGCCGGACGACGATGCCTAGTTCTGGTGGCCCTCGTAGTGCGCGACCGCGTCCGCGGTCCGTCCGGCCCCGTACACCCTGAGGAACTCTGCCAGCTCGGGGTGGGCCGGGGCGAGGGAGTCCGCCGCGTCGATGATGTCGCCGGCCGCGGCGACCGACCGCAGCAGGGACTGGATCTCCCGCACGACGCGCCGGACGGTGAGGGCCCCTCCGGTGCTGGAGGTCTGGCCGGTGCCGGTCAGGACGGAGCCGCCCTGGGACTTCTTGATCTCCTCCATCCGTTCGGTGGCCTCGCCCGCGCTTATGCTGCCGTCGGCCACCTGGCCGGCGAGTTCCTGCAGCGCCTGGACCCGCTGGACGACCGCGGGGTTGCCGATCTTGGCCCGCTGGCCGCTCATCAGCTGCGACAGCATGGGGGCGGACAACCCGAGCACCGCGGCGAGGCGGGCCTGGTTCAGGCCGAGGTCGTCGATCAGCCTGCGGAACAGCGCCCCCAACGGCTCCCCGTACCAGCTGCGCTGGAGCTCCCGGGCTCTCGCCGTTGCCTCTTGCTGCGCTGCGTCCATTGCGTCTCCCCTTGGCTGCGGCTTCGCTGCTGCGAACCTCGTCGTGCATCTTACGGAGAGCGGTTGCGGACGGGGAGCCCCAATCCTTTTGCAGGATTCAGGGGGTGACCCGGTACTCTGTTCTGCGACGGACGACGCGACCCGGATGTGGCGGGTGCCGTCCGCGTATCGGGGCCTTAGCTCAGTTGGTAGAGCGCTGCCTTTGCAAGGCAGATGTCAGGAGTTCGAATCTCCTAGGCTCCACAGCGTCAGCCCCCTCCGACCTGCGACAACGCAGCCGGAGGGGGCTTTTTTCCGTCCGGGCGCCGGGGTGGGCGGGGCCTCGGCGGGCATGTCCTCGTCGGGCGGGTCCGGTGATGCCGGAGCGGCGCGTCCGGTGGTCGGGAAGCCGGGCCGTGGAGGGTGCGGGCCCCGCCGATCCAGGATTTCCGGGCCGCGCACGGCATAGCGGGAGACCGGTGCGGACAGACCTGAGCGGACGAACCCGTACGGGAGGAGCCCGGACGCTCTCGAGCGGCTGAGCGGACGGACCGGGCGGGAGAAGACGGCTGAGCGGACAGCACGGCAGATCGGAAGGCCCCCACACCATGCGCACCAGCAGCACCCCGACCTCCCTCGTCGCCCCCGCCTCCCGTCGCGCCGCGCTCGCCACCCTGGCCGGGATCACCGCCCTGCCCCTTGCCGGATGTACGGGCACGTCCCCCCGGGACACCGCCGAGCCCCGCGCGTCCGGATCGGCCCCACCCGCGTCCGGGGCCTCCCCGGCGGCGTCCGCCGATCCCCGCACCCGGCGTGCGTTCGGCGCACTGGAGCGGCAGTTCGACGCCCGGCTCGGGGTCTACGCCCTCGACACCGGCAGCGGCCGGTCCGTCGCCCACCGGCCCGACGAGCGCTTCGCCTACGCCTCCACCTGCAAGGCACTGCTCGCCGGTGCCGTACTGGACAGGAACTCCCCGCGGCAGCTCGACCGGCTCGTGCGCTACGGGCGCGAAGCGATCGTCGCCAACTCGCCCGTCACGGAGCGGCACGTCGCCGCCGGGATGACCCTGCGCGAGCTGTGCGACGCCGCGATCCGCTACAGCGACAACGCCGCGGCCAATCTCCTCTTCCGCGAACTCGGCGGCCCCGGGGGCCTCCAGGCCGCCCTCCGCTCCCTGGGCGACCGGGTCACGCGGTGCGACCGCTACGAGGTCGCCCTCAGCGACTCCGTCCCCGGCGACCCCCGTGACACCAGCTCGCCCCGCGCCCTCGCGACGGACCTGCGCGCCTACGTCCTCGGCGACATCCTCGACGCCGGGAAACGCGCCCTGCTGACCGACTGGCTCGAGCGCAACACCACCGGCACCACCACCATCCGCGCCGGCGCCCCCGCCGGCTGGCGGATCGGCGACAAGACCGGCACGGGTGGTTACGGCACCCGCAACGACATCGCCGTCGCCTGGCCTCCCGGCGCCGCCCCCATCGCGCTGGCCGTCCTCTCCGACCGCGGTACCGAGGGCGCCGCACGCGACGACGCCCTCCTCGCGCGAGCCGCCGCCGTCGCCTTCGGCGCACTCTCCCGGCCGCCCGCCTGAACCCCGCGACGAAGCACCGACCCGGCGGGCATCGCGTTACGTTCGCCACATAGAACGCAAAGCGCCTTCTCCCCGCCACGTCGTGGGCGACTCTGAGCCGTGTACGGCGAGTAGGCATGGAGCCACCCGGCGACCGTCGAACTCTTGAGTGGAGTCCACTGTGATCGACCTACGGGTGCTGGGGCCGGTACGGGCGCTGTCCGGCGATCGTGACCTCGACATCGGACACGCGCGGCAGCGCAGCCTGCTGGCCATGCTGCTGGTGGACGTGAACAACGTGGTGCCCAGCAGCCGCCTCGCCGAGCTCGTGTGGGACGACAGGCCGCCGCGCCAGGCGCGCAACACGCTCGCCGGCTACGCGACCCGCTTGCGCAAGGTGCTGGCCGGCGCACCCGGAGGCCCGGTCCTCCTGTCGCAGGCAGGCGGGTACGTGCTGCGGGTCGACCCGGTGGCCGTCGACCTCTACCGCTTCCGCGCCCACGTCTTCCGGGCCTCCGCGGTGCGGGGGGACGAGGAGCGCAGCGCGCTCCTGCGGTCCGCGCTGGCGCAGTGGTCCGGTGCCGCGCTCGGCGACCTGCTGGGCACCCGTGCCGAAGCGCTGCGTACGGCACTGGACGGCGAGCGGCAGGCCGCCCTGCTGGACTACTTCGACGCGCAGCTGAGACTCGGCCGGCCCCAGGAGATACTCACCCAGCTCCAGCGGATGACCGAGGAGCGGCCGTACGACGAGGAGTTGACGCTCCGGCTGGTCACCGCCCACCGGGACAGCGGCAATCCCGCCGCCGCGCTGCGGACGTACGAGGCGGCCCGGTCCCGACTGGCCAGCGAGCTGTCGACCGGCCCCGGTGAGGCGCTGCGCAAGGCCGGGGAGCGGCTGCTGCACCCGGAGCGTCCGGCCGGGGACGGGGGCAGCGCGCTCTCCGTCGCCACGCAGGCCCGTGACCGGCTGCGCATGCCCCAGGGCGCCGGGTACTTCGCGGGCCGGGAGCGCGAGTTGCTCGAGCTGGACGTGCTGCTGACGCCGACGCGCGCCACCGCGGTGCCCGCCGTGCCCCAGGGCAGCAACCTCGCCGTCATCAGCGGGATGGCCGGGGCCGGAAAGACAACGTTGGCGCTGCAGTGGGCGCAGCGGGCCCATTCGGCTTTTCCCGACGGGCAGTTCTTCGTGGCGTTACGGGGCCACGAGCCGCACCTTCCGCCCCTCGACCCGATCGAGACGCTCGCCCGGGTACTGCTCGCACTGGGGCTTCCGGCCGCCGACATCCCGTTCGGACTCGACGAACGGGCGGCCCTGTACCGGACGCTGCTCGTCGGCCGCCGGGTGCTGCTCGTCCTGGACGACGCCGCTGGACCGGAGCAGGTGCGCCACCTGCTGCCGCCGAGTGTCGACGGCAGTGCGGTCGTGGTGACCTGCCGGGAGCGGATGCCGGGGCTGACGGCGACCTACTTCGCCGGCGAGGTGCTGCTGGACGCCCTGGACACCGCGTCCGCGCTCGCCCTGCTGTCCTCGCTGGTCGGCAGCGCGCGCGTGGCGAACGAGCCGGAGGCGGCGGCCGGCATCGTACGGGCCTCCGGGCGGCTGCCGCTGACCGTGCGGCTCAGCGGCGCCTACGCCGCGAACCACCCCGACGAACCGCTCGGCCAGGTGCTCGCACGGGTTCCGAGCGCCGACAGCGCGGACGCGCGCGGTGCGATGGGCCGGGCGCTCGACCTGTCCTACGGCAAGTTGAGGAGGGATCAGCGACAGCTGTTCAGGCAGCTGGGCGTCGTCCCGGGCACCGAGTTCGGGCGGGACGCCGTGGCGGCGCTGTCGGACGGGTCGTTCGCCCTGCTGGAGGAGCGCATCGGCGCGCTGGTGCGGGCCAACCTGCTGTCCGAGTACGCCCCGCGCCGGTACCGGATGCACGACATGGTCAAGGAGTACGCGGTGGGGCGCGCCTGTGACGAGGACCCGTGGGAGGTGCGGCGGGGTGTCCTGCTGCGGCTTCTGGAGTGGTACCGGCAGTCGGTGGAACGGGTCAGCGGTGCCAACGGCATCCAGATGCCGGGAGTGCACCGGGGCGCGGGTGCCCTGCCCCTCGGTCCGGGCCCGGGAGCGCGCCCCGGGGACACCGGCCGCCAGGACCCTGCCGGGCCCCACGTTCCCGACGGCCTCGACGGGGCCGGTGATCCGCACGGCCACGGCGGCCCCGCCCCCTATGGCCACCCCGGCCGCGCGGAAGGCGCCGGCGAGGCCGGCATGGCGTGGCTGGTCCGGGAGAAGGCCAACCTGTGCGCGGCCATCAAACTCGCCTCCGAACAGGGGCTCGGTCCGGCCGGCTGGCGGCTCGCCGACGCCATGCTCGGATTCATCCGGCTGCACCCCGGCGGTGACGACTGGTCAGCCGCCGTCGAGGCGGCGCAGAGCGCGGCCGCCAAGGCGGGGAACGAGCGGGCGAACACGGCGATGCTGCTCAACATCGCCGACTCCCGCTACCGCGTGGGCCGGTTCTCCAGCGAGCGGCGGCTCGCCCGGGAGGCGCTGGCCGCCAGCCGGAGCGCCTCCTGGCGGGCGGGGGAAGCGCTCTCCCTGGCGGTCCTCGGCCGGTCGTACTGGTCGGTCGGGGCGATCGGGCTGGCGAACCGGTACCTGGGGGCCGCGCTGCGCATCCACGAGGGCCTCGGTGACCTGGCGGGTCAGGCCAACGCCTTGGGCCGGCTGGCCCGCAACGCCTACGACACGGGTGACCCGGCCCTCGCGCTGCGCGACTTCCGCCGCTCCCTGGTGCTGGCGGAGAAGGCGGGTTCCCGGTTCGGGCAGATCCGCCTGCCCGCCTACATCGCGCTCGCGCTGCGACAGCTCGGGCAGTACGGCGAGGCGAGCCACTGGTGCGAGCTGGCGATCAGTTCGAGCCGTGACGTGGACTTCCACGAGGGCGTGGCCATCGCGCTGACCTGCCGGGCGGCGCTCTTCAGCGATCTGGGGGAGCACGCCCGGGCGGTCGCCGCGGCCCGGGAGGCGCACGTGGCCATCCCGCACCTGTCGGACCCCCGCATCGAGGCGGACTGCCTGATCCGGCTGGGCGGGGTCGAGGCCGCCGCCGAGCACACGGACGTGGCCATGCGCAGTTTCGGCAAGGCGCTGCTGCTCGCGGAGCAGATCAACTACCGGCAGGGAGCGGTGCGCGCCCAGGCCGAGAGCGCGGCCACGTACGTACGGCTCGGCCTGTACGAGGAGGCGCTGGCGGCCGGCCGGCGTACCCGGCGGGCCCTCCAGGGGTACGACATGCGCCTGGTCACGGCGCAGATGCTGGTGCTGGAGGCGGACTGCGCGCTGGCGTCCGGGCGGTGTGCGGCCGCCATCACCGGATACCGCCGTGCCGCCCTCCTGTACCGGACGGCGGGCCACCGCCTGGGCGAGGTGCGCGCCCTGATGGCCTGGGGCCGCGCCGCCGGCACCGTGCCGGGCCACGGCCGTCCCGACCGGCCCTGGCGCCGGGCGCTGGCGCTGGCCGGGCCCCTCGCCGTCCCGGAGGCGGACACCCTGCGGACCCTGCTGGGCACGGGTCCGGTGAGGTAGGTCCCGCGCCCCGGCCCGGTGCCGGGGTGCCGGGGGCGGTGCCGGGCACGGCCGGGCGGTGCGCGGGTGGCTCAGGGGCGGGACGGCCGCGCCGGCGTGCGTGGGGGACGGCGGGCGGGGTGGCTCAGAGGCGCACCACCGTCCCGGCGTACGTCAGGCCGGCCCCGAAGCCGACGAGTACGGCCAGGTCGCCCTTGCGCACGGCCCCGGAGGTGCGCATGCGCTCGATGGCCAGGGGGATGGACGCCGCCGAGGTGTTCCCCTGGTCCACGATGTCGCGGGCCACGGCGACCTCGGCGGGGAAGCCCACGCTCTCCGCGACCGCCTCGATGATGCGCAGGTTCGCCTGGTGCGGGACGAAGGCCTGGACGTCGCCGGGCCCGAGGCCCGAGCGGTCCAGGACCTCCCGTACGACGTCGGGCAACTGTGTCACCGCCCAGCGGAAGACCGACGAGCCCTGCATCCGGATGACGGGCGCCTCGCGCCCCGGCTCCTGGCGGACGGTGATGGCCTCGCGCAGCGAGGGGTCCGTGCCCCACACCACGGATCCGATGCCCGGTTCCGTACCGCGTCCCACCACGGCCGCCCCCGCGCCGTCCGAGAAGAGAAATGCGGTGGAGCGGTCCTGCGGGTCGAGGATGTCCGACATGCGCTCCACCCCGATGAGCAGGCAGGTGCGGGCCTGCCCGGACGCGACGGACGCGGCGGCCAGGGAGAGCCCGACGGTGAATCCGGCGCAGGCGGCGCCCACCTGCCAGGCGGTGCCGGGTACGCCCAGGCGGCGGCCGATCTCCGCGGCGAGGGCGTTCGCCGCCGCCCCGGTGCCCGTCCCGCCGACGTCGGACATGGTGGCGACCAGCACCTGGTCGACCTCGTCCGGTGCGATACCGGCGTCGGCGAGCGCCTTGCCGGCGGCGGTGGCGCCCATCTCCGCCAGCGTCTCGTCCGGGTCGGCGAAGCAGCGGGTCCGGATGCCGCTGCGGCGCAGGATCCACTCGGGTGACGAGTCCAGGGTGCGGCAGACCTCCTCGTTGGTGACGATCCGTCGGGGCCGGTAGCCCCCGATGCCGAGCAGGACCGCGTGGTGGCGGTCCGGCCCGGGGTCGTGCGCGGCGTGAGTGGTGTTCACACGGGGCTCCTGTCTCGCTCGCAACTGCGTCCTTGCCTGCTCCCTCGCTTACTCCTTCGAAGGGTTTACGCACCGGAGGCCGCCACCCCGCGTGACACCCCGGCGACAGTGCGCGCCGTTTCCGCTTGACAACCACATACCGACGGTATGTACTCACATACCCAAGGAATGTTAGTTGGAAGGATCGACAGGTGACCTCAGTACCGCTTGCGTCTCGCGCCGAGCCGTCGAGTGCGGGGAAGACACTGCTGCTCACGTCGGCAGCCACGTTCATGGCCTTCCTCGACACGACGATCGTCAACGTGGCCTTCCCGGCCCTGCACGCGGACTTCCCCGAGGAGTCCGTCACCGACCTGACCTGGGTGGTGACCAGCTACGGCATCCTCTTCGCCGCCCTGCTGACCCCGGCCGGGCGCTTCGCCGACATCCTGGGCCGGCGCAAGCTGTTCCTGTGGTCGGTCGGAATCTTCAGCCTCGCGTCCCTCGCCTGCGCCCTCGCGCCGAACATGGAGCTGCTCATCGCCGCCCGTGCGGTCCAGGGCATCGGCGCGGCCGGCATGATCCCCTCCGCGCTCGGACTCGTCCTCTCCGAGACACCCGCCGAGAAGCGGGCCGAGGCCATCGGCATCTGGGGCGCGGCCGGTTCCATGGCCGCGGCCGCGGGTCCCGCGCTCGGCGGGCTGCTGGTCAGCGAGATCGACTGGCGCGTGGTGTTCATCCTGAACGTCCCGATCGGCCTGGCCGTGATCTTCGGTGCCCTCGGCCTGCCCGAGCGGCCGGTGGAGAAGACCAAGCTGCCCGACCTCCTCGGCACGGCCACCGTCACCATCGGCATCGCCGGTGTCGTCATCGGCCTCACCAAGGGCGGCGACTGGGGCTGGGACGCGGCCGCCACCTGGATCTGGATCGGCGCCGGCCTGCTCTTCATGGCCTACTCGCTGCAGCGCTCCGGCAAGCACCCCGCCCCGGCGGTGGAGACCAGCCTGTGGCGCACGCCGATGTTCGCGGCGGCCAACCTCACCGCGTTCCTGCTCGGTGCCGGCCTGTTCGTCTGGTTCCTGTCCGGGCCGCTGTACCTCACCACGATCTGGCACTACTCCGTGCTCAAGGCCGGCCTCGCCGTCACCCCCGGCGCGGTGCTCTCCGCCGTGGCCGCCATCTCGATCGGCCGGCGTCTGAAGCCGGAGAAGCAGCGCCCGGTGGTCATCGTGGCCGGCATCGCCTTCCTCGCCCTGAGCATCTGGGCGTACACGGGCCTCGGCTCCGACCGTGAGTTCCTGGCCCTGTGGCTGCCGTACGGTGCGCTCGGCGGCGCCGTGATCGGTGCGGCGCTCACCAGCGTGACGACGGCGGCGTCCATCTCGGTGCACCCGCTCAAGTTCGCCACGGGCACCGGTATGGCCACCACGGCACGGCAGTTCGGCGGTTCGGTCGGCGTGGCCGCGATGGCCGCGGTGTTCGCCGCGGGCGACCTGAGCACGCCGCAGCCGTACCTGAACGCGTTCCTGCTCGCGGGCATCTTCATCGCGGCCTCCGCGGTGCCGGCGTTCTGGATGTTCACCCCGAAGTCGATGGCGCAGATCGCCGAGACCCAGGCGCAGATCCAGGCCTACATGCGGGCCCAGGCCGAGGCCGCGGCCAAGGCCGCCGCCGCACCCGCGGGCACGCCGTCCGCGGAGGGCGCGACCACGGGCGACCGCGGCTGACCGGTCGCACCACCCCGAGACGCCGGCCGCGGTTCATCCCCCGTGACCGCGACCGGCCCCGGCGGGGCCGCGGTTCCACCACAGGAACCGCGGCCCCGCGTCACGTTCGCCTGCGGCGGGGCCCGCGCTCCCGGCAAAGCGGTACGCCAGCGCCGCGCCGGCCCCGGCGGAGCGGGCGCGTATCAGCATTCGGCGTGCGCCTCGCCCGCCCACCCCTCAGCACGGGGCCGCGCCACCCGGCCCCGCCACCGAACCGGCCCTCGCGGCACCGGCACTCCTGCGACGCCGGCGCTCCCGCGACCGTCCTCGCAGGTCGCGGCACCTGTCGCGGGAGACGGCGGATCCCTCCGAGAAATCCGCGATCGTCACGAGGGGGGTGACCCCTCCGGCCCGTAATACAGGACGAGAGCCCATCGGTTCGATGAGGGGAATTGATGAACACAGTCCTCGACTGGCTGGACTCCCCCGCGCCGGAGCGTGGAATCCACTACTACCGAAACGGCGACTGGCACCTGCGTGACTACGCGGACATCGCCTCGGCGGCCCGCCGGACAGCCGCCTTCCTGCATGCGAACGGCGTCACCAAGGGCGTCGTGTCCCTGCTGATCGAGGAGCCCGAGACCTTCGTCCCGGCATTCCTCGGCACCATGTACGCGGGGGCCACGCCGTCCCCGATCGCCTCACCCGTCACCTTCGGCGGCCACGAGGCCTTCACCGAGCACGCCGCGGCCGTCCTCGGCGCCGCCACCCCGGCCGCCGTGCTGACCGACGCCCACCTCGCCCCGCTCGCCGCGGCGGCGTGCGCGAAGGCCGGGACGGGCACGCCGCTCGTCCTGCCCGATCCGGCCGGGCTGCCCGACGCCGACGACCTGGCACCCCGCCAGGCGGAACTGGCGCTGCTGCAGTTCACGTCCGGATCCAGCGGTACCCCGAAGGGGGTCCGGGTCACCGGCGACAACCTCACGGCCAACGTCCGCGCCATCCACGGGTGGCTCGGGGTGACGCCCGAGGACTCGTGCTCCTCGTGGCTTCCGCTCTACCACGACATGGGCCTGATCGGGACGTTCCTGGGGTCCGTCGTGGCCCAGATCGACCTGTGGCTGATGAGCCCGGTCGACTTCATCCGCTCCCCGGCCCGCTGGCTCGACTGCCACGGGCGGCACGGGGTGACCATCACCACCGCGCCCAACTTCGGTTACGGGTACGCGACGTCCCGGGTGCGCGAGGAGGAGCTGGCGGGAACCGACTTCTCCACATGGCGGGTCGCGATGAGCGGCGCCGAGCGCGTGGACGCCCGGGTCGTCGCCGACTTCACCTCGAAGCTCGCCCCCCACGGGTTCGACTCCCGCGCCCTGACACCCTGCTACGGCATGGCGGAGACGACGCTCGCCGTCACCGGTGTCCGCCCCGGCCACGGGGCGCGCATCATCCGCCCCTCCGGCCCGCTGGACACCGGAGCACCGGTGTCCGTCGACGGCTCGGGCACCCTCGGCGTCGACCGGCCCGAGGACCCCGCCGCCTGGATCGCCTCCTGCGGCACGCCGGTGCCCGAGACCGCCGTCGAAGTCGTAGACGACGACGGCACCCCGCTGCCCGACGGCACGTTCGGGGAGATCCGGGTCAGGGGCACCTCCGTGGCCGACGGATACGAGTCGCCGGACCCGGCCGCCAGTGCGCCCTTCGGCGACGACGGGCTGCGCACCGGGGACGCCGGATTCCTGCTCGACGGCGAGCTGTACGTGGTCGGGCGGATCGGCGACAGCATCAAGGTCCGCGGCCGCAAGGTCCACGCGGAGGACCTGGAGGCGGCGCTCACCTCCGTACCGGGGGTACCGCCGGGGCGCTGCGCCGTGGCTCTGGGCAACCGCGCCGGACGCTCGGGAGCGGTGGTCGTCGTGGAGGCACCCGGCGACGGCTGGCTGGACGCCGTGACCGGCGTGCTGCGCTCCGCCCTGGACGCCTCGGTCGCCGTGACCGTGGTGCGGGCCAGGCGCGGCACCATCCCACGGACCTCCAGCGGCAAACCGCGCCGCCGGCTGCTCTGGCGCCAGGCGGGCGAGGACGCGCTCACCGGCGACGTACTGCACAGCACGCACGGCAACGACCGACCGACAGCACAGAACGCACCGGGACTGGATGGGGCAGCAACATGAGCGTCACGACCACCGGGCTCGTACTCGACGTCACCGAGACGGCCCCCGAAACCTCCGCCGAACAGCGCGGCCGGCTCGCGAACTCCGCAGACCTCTACCGCCGGTGGGAGCGCCAGCAGTGGGCCGTCGCCCAGGTCGACCCCGCCCGGGACGCGGAGACCTGGCAGGCCCTCACCCCCTTCTCACGCGCCCAGATGCTCGGCTCGCTCGGCGAGCTGGAGGTCGGTGAGGTCACGGTGACGCACACGCTGGGGGCGCTGATCGACGCGCCGCCCACCGAGGACGACCGGATCTTCCTCTGCACGCAGCTCGCCGACGAGGCGCGGCACGTGCGCTTCTTCCAGACCTACCTGCAGGAGGGCTGCCGGACGGACCTCGACGCGGTCGAGGAGGGCGCCGACTACGCGGAGGTCTTCACCCCCGAGCTCACCCGGGCGACCGACGCCGTGCGGGCCGACCACGGGGACCGCGAGTCCTGGTACCGGGCACTCGTCTACTACCACCTGATCACCGAGGGCGTGCTCGCCGCCACCGCCCTGCGCACCACCCGCTTCCTCGCCCGCCGGCTGAAGCTGGAGGCGCTGGAGGAGGGCCTCACCAACGTCACCCGTGACGAGTCCCGGCACGTCTCCTTCGGCCTGCGGGCCGCGCAGGACGGGGTCGCCGGCGGATTCGCCCAGGTGGTCGGCGACGCCCACTTCGAGTCGCTCGGCGTGGCGGCGTGGGTCCTCATCGGCCCGTCCCGGCACAACCCGGTGCCCGCGCTCCGCGCGGCCCTCCTCAGCCGCGCCGCCCAGATCCAGGGCAGCGTCGAGATCGCCCGGGAGCGCCTGGTCAAGCAGCTGCGGCTGGTGGGCCTGCCGGACCTGACCGAGAAGGCCGCGGCCTCCTGGGACCAGGCGGTGGAGACCGCCCTCGACGCCTACGCGGAGCGCTGGGACGCACCGCACCCCATCCGAGCGGCCGCGGCCTGAGCGGCGCCGGACCCCTGACACCCACGAAGAAGACAGCGAAAGGGACCACGAGGACATGGACAACGACACACTGCGCGCGCAGGTCCGGCGGATCGTCGGGGAGATGAGCCCGCTCGGGGCCCGCGAGGTGCGGTCCGAGGACCGTCTCGTCGAGGAACTCGGCTACGACTCGCTCGCCGTCATCGAGCTCTCCCTGCGCATAGAGCAGGAGTTCCCGCTCGCCGACCTCGGTACGAACGCGACGCCCGACATCACCACGGTGAAGGACATCGAGGACTTCGTCGACCAGCAGCAGGTGGCGCCGAGCGACGCCGCCTGATCCACCCGACCGCCCAGAGAAGGACCACGAGAAGATGACGACAGACGATCTGCGCAGCGAGGCGGACGATCCGCTGACGCTCTCCCACGACGAGTGCGTGGAGCTTCTGCGGGGAGCTCCGTGGCAGCGGCTCGCCGTGATGGGCGACAGCTTCGCCGCCGGCCTCGGCGACCCCAGCGAGGGGTACGCCCACGTGCCGTGGCCTCAGCGGATCTCGGCCGCTCTGGGTGCCGGTAAACCCGACTTCGGTTATCTGAACACCGGCGTCATGGGCAAGCGGACGGGGGCCGTCCGGACCGAGCAGCTGGAGCAGGTCCTCGCGTTCAAGCCGGACCTGGTCAACGTGGCGGCCGGCGGCAACGACCTGTTCGACGCCGAGCCGGACCTGGACGGCGTCGAGGCCGACCTGGACGCCATGTACACGGCGCTCAGGGCGCAGGGCGCGGACATCTTCACCTTCACCGTGACCAACGTCTTCGAGTCGGTGCCGGAACTGGCGGTGTTCAGCGACCGCACGGCCGCCCTCAACGAGCGCATCCGCGCGGTGGCGGAGCGCCATGACGCCGTGCTGATCGAGATGTGGAGCCATCCCGTACGGCTGCGCCCGAACCTGATGAGCGCCGACGGCATCCACTTCGCGATGGAGGGGCACGCCGCCCTCGCCGCCGAGATCGTCAAGGCCCTCGGGGCCCGGGTCGCGAACCGCGCGGAGACGTGATGGCAGACCACGAAGCCGTACGCCACATCGTGATCGGCGCGGGCTCGGCCGGCTGCGTCCTGGCCGAGCGGCTCAGTGCCGGCGGTGACGGGCAGGTGGTGCTCATCGAGGCGGGCGGTCCCGACCGGCGCGCCGAGATCAGCATCCCGGCCGCGTTCCCCGCCCTGTTCGGCACGTCGGCCGACTGGGGCTACCGCACGACCCCGCAACCGGGCCTCGACGGGCGCAGCCTGAACTGGCCGCGCGGGCGCACGCTGGGCGGATCGTCCTCACTCAACGCCCAGATCTGGACCCGCGGGCACCGTGCGGACTTCGACGGCTGGGCCCACGACGACGGGTGCGCGGGCTGGTCCGCCGACGAGGTGCTGCCCTACTTCACCCGGGCCGAGGACCGCTCCGGTACGGGCGCCTACGGCTCGGGCGGGCCGATCCGCATCGAGGACCTGCGCGACCCGAGCCCCGCCACCACCGAGTTCCTGGATGCCTGCGCGGAGGCCGGACTGCCCGCCCTGGACGACGGGAACCCGCTGGAGCCGGAGGGCGCCGGCCCCGTGCGGGCGACCCAGCGCGGGGGGCGGCGGTGGAGCTCCGCCGACGGGTACCTGAGGCCGGCGCTGCGGCGCGGGAACCTCACCGTCGTCACGGACGCCCACGTCGAGCGGATCCTGATCGAGGACGGCCGCGCGGTCGGTGTCGCCTACACGACCGCCGACGGGCCGGCCGAGGTGCGCGCCGACGGCGAGGTGATCCTCGCGGCGGGCGCGATCGGCTCCCCGCAGCTGCTGATGCTGTCCGGCGTGGGCGACGCCGAGGAGCTGCGCCGGCACGGCATCACCGTACGGGCGCACTCCCCGCGCGTCGGGCGGGGCCTCGCCGACCACCTCTACGTCCCGCTGGCGTTCGAGGCGCACGGCCGGGTGACCCCGGGGGTCACCGACCAGCAGGGCGAGATCGGCGAGTTCCTGCGCGGCAGGCGCGGGCGGCTGACGTCGAACCTCGCGGAGGCCGTCGCCTTCCTGTGCAGCGACCCGTCGCTCACGGCGCCGGACCTGGAGTTCGTGTGGATGCTGGTGCCGTTCCTCGACCAGGGGCGGGCACCGCAGACGCACGGCGTCACGCTCGGCGTGGTGCTGCTGCGGCCGCGCAGCCACGGCACCGTACGGCTCGCCTCGGCCGACCCGGCGGCGCACCCGGTGATCGACCCCCGTTACCTGTCCGACCCGGACGGTGACGACCTGCGGGTGCTGACCGAGGGGGTGCGCCGGGCCCGCGAGGTCCTCACCCGCCCCGCGCTGGCCGGGCGGCTCGGGGAGCCCCTGACACCGGGCGCCCTCGACCCGGACCCCGAGACGGTGCACGCCCTGGCCAGGGCCCACGCGGAGACCCTGTACCACCCGGTCGGCACCTGCGGCATGGGGGCGGATCCGGAGGCCGTACTCGATGACCGGCTGCGGGTGCGGGGAGTGGCGGGGCTGCGGGTGGTCGACGCCTCCGCGCTGCCGTCCCTGCCGCGCGGCCACACCCACGCCCCGACCGTGATGCTCGCGGAGCGCGCGGCCGAACTGATCCTCGCCGACGCCGCACAGAACCGCGTCGGCGCCCTGACGCACCGCTGACCGGCCGGCCGCGCCAGGAGCACCGACCTACCGACCTCATGAGACGAAAGGCAGTACGACTGTGACCGTTCAGGACCCGCAGCTGTTCATCGAGGCCTTCCGAGCGGCCTTCGCCGACGCGGATTTCGCGGCTCTGCTCAAGGAGCGCGACTTCTCCCTCCAGTTCGTGGTGACCGGGGACACCCACACGGCCTTCCTGCTGGACTCCGACGGCGTGCACGACGGCGCCCCGCACCCCGCGGGCCTGCGTCTGGAGGTGCAGCCGGAGGCGCTCCACCTGATCCTCCTCGGGCAGCTCGCCGTGACCCGGGCGATCGTCGCCCGCCGCCTCGTCGTCAAGGGCCCCGTCCCCCAGGTGCGCCAACTGGCCGACTACCTGCCGGCGATGGGGCGCGCGTACGCCCAGCTGGCCCTGGCGCCGGCCTCCGCCTGAGCCGCGCGGGAGCGGCCCGTACGGCCCGGTCAGGCCCCCGCCCGGCCGCCCGGCGCGCCTGCGGACCGCTGAGACCCCGGTACCGCCCGCACTCCGCAACCCACACCGTCCGCCACCACAGAAAGCCGATGTTGTGATCGCGACCACCACCACCGCCGTCCCGAACGCCCCGACCCTGTCCGACCTGCGCGCCCTCAACGCCGCGGCCATGCCGTCGCTGTTCCAGCTCCCGCCCGAGATCGAGGAGCTGCGCGAGGAGGTCCGCGAGTTCGCGCAGACCGTGGTGAAGCCGCGGACCCTCGCCAACGACCTCGCTCCTGCCGACGACTTCGACTGGGAGATGGTCGAGGCCGGCCACCGGCTCGGGCTGCTGCGCCTGACCATCCCCAAGGAGCTCGGCGGCCGGGGCATGGGCGTGCTCGGCGTGTCCGTCGCCATGGAGGAGCTGGCCTCGGTCTGCCCCAGCACGGCCCTGATCTTCGGTGCCTCGCTGCTCGGCCAGACCTCCGTGCTGTTCTCGGGCGACCAGCAGCTCCAGGCCCGCTTCCTCCCCCCGTTCCTCGGGGACAAGCCGGTCCTGGCCTGCAACGCCATCACCGAGGAGACCGCGGGCTGCGACCTGCTGATACCGGAGCACGCCGAGCTGGCCGAGGACGTGATGACGGCCCGCCGCGACGGCGACCACTTCGTCCTCAACGGCATCAAGCGCTTCATCACCAACGGCAAGATGGCCGAGTGGGCGGCCGTGTTCGCCAACATCGAGGGCAACCCCGGTGCCACCGGCCTGACCGTGTTCATCGTGCCGCTGGACAGCGAGGGTGTCACCCGCGGCGAGGTGGCCGACAAGATGGGCTACCGGGCCTGCCTCGGCACCACGCTCCACTTCGACGACGTGCGGGTCCCGGAGGAGAACATCGCCTTCGGTGAGGGCGGCGGCTGGAACTACCTCACCGTGCAGTCCAACCAGGCACGTTCGATCGTCGCCGCCATGTCGACCGGGGTCGCCCGGGGCGCCTTCGAGATCGCCAAGGAGTGGGCGGGCGAGCGGGTCCAGGCCGGCAAGCCGCTCTACGAGCACCAGTTCACCGCCCGCAAGCTGGCCGAGATGTCCTCGAAGATCGAGGCCTCCCGGCTGCTGTACCTCCAGGCGGCCTACCAGGCGGACAACATGATGCCGGCCCCCGTCTACGGCCCGGCGGTCGCGAAGATGTTCGCCGACCGGGCGGCGATCGAGGTGGCCGAGGAGGCCATGTCCATCGTCGGGGCGCGCGGCTACTGCCGTGACCACGGCGTGGAGAAGCTGGTCCGGGAGTCGTTCGGCGCCCGCATCTACGAGGGCACGCCGGAGGTGCTGGCCCTGGCCATCACGGGTGCGCTGTACGGGCGGCGGCTGTGACGCCGGCCGCCCGTGCCGACCGGGCGCCCACCCCCCGCGCGCCGGCGTCGC
>NZ_JBEXWB010000013.1:0-51606 GCF_040629645.1 Streptomyces sp. NPDC005899
CGCGGGCACGCTCCAGTTCGGCACGGCCGGCCTGCGCGGCGAGATCGGCACGGGTCCGATGCGCATGAACCGGTCCGTCGTCATCCGCGCCGCCGGTGGCGTGACCCGCTCAGGGCCGGTCGACGAGGCACTCCGCGGCGAACTCGCACAGCGCCGTGCGGTTGGCGCGGCCCGTCTTGCTGAGCAGGCTGGCGAGGTGCTTCTCGACCGTGCGCGGGGAGATGGACAGCCGCTTGGCTATCTGCTGGTTGCCCGGCCGGTCCGCCAGCAGCACGAACACCTCGTACTCGCGCGGGGTCACCCCGTTGGTCCGCAGGGGCGCGGGGATCCGGTCCCGGCCGCCGCGGTGCTGGGTCACGCTGACCCCGGCCTGCCGCAGAGCCGCCCGGCACGCCGCCGCCGCGGCCTGCACCCCGGAGTCGTAGAAGTACTCCTCCGCCGTGCGCAGCCAGAGGACCGGTTCGCCCCACCCGTCGGTGAGCGCCGCGTCCGCGACCAGCCGCAGACCGAGGTGGCGGGCCACCGGGAAGGCCGCCGACCGGTCGTGGAAGGCGGCCATCCGCCGTGCCGCACCGGCACGGTCGCCCTCCCGGCCCAGCAGCACGGCCTCCGCCAGTTCGAGGAACTGCCGGTTCCAGGCCAGGGCGGCGCCGGGCGCGCCCGCCACCTCCTCGTACTCGCCGCGCGCCGCCTCGCCGGACAGCACCCGCAGCAGCGGCCGCAGCCCGTAGCGGCCGCTCAGGTAGTAGTAGCTCGGGTGGTCGCGCTCCCAGGCCAGCACGGCGTCGAGCTCGGCCACCGCCCGGGGGCGGTCCTCCTCCAGCAGCGCGCCGATGGCCCCGCAGAAGCCCAGCCGCAGGGGCACCAGGGCGGACCGCTCCCCACCGGCCCTGCGGAAGGCGGCGAGGGCCCGGTCCGTCTCCCGCCGGCGGCCCCGGTGCGCCGCCGCCGCGGCCCCGGCCAGCAGCAGGTACCGGTGGGCACCGTGGTTGCCGATCCTGGCGCTGGCCTGGACCGACCGCCCGGTGATCTCCTCCGCCTCCTCCCACCGGGCGCACATCACCGCGTTCATCGCGAGCAGACCGTCGACCGTCTGGGCCAGCAGCAGCGAGCCCAGGTCCGCGGCCGCCGCCCGGGCCGAGTGCAACCGGGTCGCGTCGCCGGTCCGCATGAAGCAGTTCACTCCCAGCCGCACCAGGGCCTCGACCCGCCACAGCGGCAGGGAGTGCTCCGTGGACAGGGCGAGCATCCGCTCCAGGCAGGCGTCGGCCGCGTCGAACCCCTTCTCCCGCGAGAGCAGCGCCAGTAACTGCCAGGCCTGGCAGGCCACGACCGGCAGTCCCTCCGCCTCGGCTGTCTCCGCGGCCTCGCGGGCGGCCCGCTCCACCGCTTCCGGCTCCCGCCGGTCCTCACCGGGGAGCAGGGAGAGATGACCGTCGACGACCGCGAGGGACGCCCGGCGCGCCGGGGACGGCGACGGGCCGAACAGCTCCCGGGCCGCCCCGATCTGGCGTGCCGTGTCGGCGGCCCGCTCCGCCATGACGGCCACCCAGGCGATCTTGATGTGGGCGTCCCCCCGCCGGGCCGCCGCCTCGGAGCGTGCGGGTACCGGGGGCAGCGCGTCCGCCATGGCGAGGGCGCCGTCCAGGTCGCCGCCTTCGGCCAGGGCCACCGCCAGGGACTCGGTGACCCCGGGCAGGTCGCTCGGGGACGCGAGGGAGCGGGAACGTTCCAGCAGGACCACGGCCGAGCCGTGCGAACCCGCGGCGAGCATCCGCCGCCCCGCCTCCGCGAACTGGCGGGCGGCCCCCGCCCGGTTGCCCGCGGCCAGCTCCAGCGACGCCACGAGCTGACGCCGGTCCTCGTCGAGCGGCTCCCCGGAGTGCTCGACGGCCGCGGCGGCGCGCCGGGCGAGTGCGGCCCGCTCGGCGGGCGCCAGGGAGGAGACCAGCGCCTCCGCGGTGAGGGTGTGCCGGAAGCCGTAGCGGTCGGGGGCGGCCCCGTCGGGGGCGATGACCCCCGTCTCGACGGCGGATCGCAGATGGGTGAACAGGGCCCGGTCCTCCAGCCCGGTGACGGTCTGGAGGACCGCCACGGAGAACTGGCTGCCCAGGGTCGCGGCCGTCAGCAGGAGGTCCCGCACCGGCTCGTCCATCCGGTCGAGCCGGTGGGACCAGCTCCGCAGGATGCGCGACGGCAGGGATCCGTCCGGTTGCTCCGCCGCCTCCCAGCCGCCCTCGGTGCGCCGCAGCCTGCCCGTGTCGAGCAGGTCGTCGAGCAGCACCTCGACGAGGTACGGGTTGCCCGCCGCGCGTTCGACCAGCCGCTCCCGCACCGCCGCGGGTATGTCCTCGGGCGGCGTCTCCAGGCAGGCACCCGTCAGGGCCCGCACCTGCGCGTCGTCGAGGCCCCCCAGCTCCACCACCGTCGCCGTGTGGCGCTGCTCGGCGGACCGTACGAGGTCCAGGGCCGTCCCCGGGTGGGGGCGCAGGGTGCCCAGCAGCAGCACCGGCAGGTCCGCGAGGTTGTCGATGACGTACTCGACGACCGCGACGGTCTCCGTGTCGCAGTCGTGCAGGTCCTCCAGCAGCATCACGCAGCCGGTGTCCCGGCCGAGGACCGACAGCAACCGCAGGAGCGCCTCGGCCAGTTCGACCACGGTCTCCGAGTAACCGGCCGACTCACCGGTCCGCCACTCCGGCACCAGCCGGGCCAACGCGGGGTGGTAGGGCACCAGTTCCGGATCCGTCGGGGTGCCCGCGGCCCGGAAGTGGGACGACAGGGCCTCCACCAGCGGGCGGTACGGCACGACCAGGCCGGTGGAGCCGGCCCGTCCGCGCAGCACCGGCATGCCCGGCGCGTAGGCGAGGTAGGCGCACTCACCCACCAGCCGGGACTTGCCGATGCCCGCCTCGCCGACGAGGAACAGCGCGCTCCCCGAACGCCGGCGTGCGGCGTCCAGGGCGCTGCTCAGCAGGCCGATCTCCTCGTCACGCCCTACGGTGACCGGCGAATTCGCACGCATGGCCGCAGGCTACTGGACCCGTACAGAGTGCGGCAGTAGGCGCATTCCCGCACATGACGGTGCGCCCCGGTGGGAATGGGCTACATCGGGACCGTGAAGGTGGTCCAGGGGAGGTCGGGGCCGGTCGGGTCCCCGTCCGCGGCACCGAGGAGCCTGCTGCGCAGGCCCAGCGCGCCGGTGGTGCCGAGCGAGATGCGGCCGGCGGGGTGCTCGACGGCTCCCTGGTGCGCCGTCGTGACGTCCGCATATCCGGCCGATTCGCTGATCTGCGTCATCTTCGCCTCTTCTGCTGGTCGTTGGTCGGCAACGTCATGGACGCGGGGGACCGGTCGGCCCCCGCGGAGTGGCGCATGAGCAGAGCCGGGCCGATGCGGTCGGGGAACCCCGCGCGCAGCAGTCCGTGTCCGATGCCCGAGAGGCCGGTGAGCAGCCCGGGGTGAGGTATGTGTCCCGGCGTCCCGCAGCGCGCCCGGGCCCGGTCGGCGGCGGCCAGCAGGGTGCCGGTCCGGTGCAGCCAGTGGGGGCGGAGGTGGGGCAGGGCGCCGTGGCTGAGCAGTTCCAGCACACCCAGCTCGCCGTGGCAGAGGCTGTCGTCGCCGGGTGGCGCCGCCCGGGCCACCTCGCCGGCCTGTTCCGCCAGCCAGTGGCGGAGTTCCGGATCCGCCAGGGCGGCGGGACTGTCCGCGACCGCGAGGGCGACCCCCACCGCGCCCTCGCACCAGGACCGGCCCCCGCCGGTGCCTCGCGTGGCACCCCGCAGGACGTCCAGCCCGGCGCCGCGGTAGCGCGGATCGCCGCCCGCCCCCGCGTACCGGAGCAGCGCCCAGCCGATGCCGGCCGCCCCCTCGGCGAAGCCCGGGTGGGCGGGCGGTGGAGCGGCCGCGAGCCGTTCGGCGCAGCGCCCGGCGCCCCGCCATGCCTCCGTGCGGCCGGTGGTCCGGTGCACGGCGAGCAGCGACACCAGGCCGCCGGCCGTCCCACCGCGCACCCCGAGGCCCTCCTCGGCCGCACTCGCCGCACAGCTCAGCCGGACCGCGGGGCCGGCCCACTCCAGGACCCCTGGGTCGTCCAGCAGCGTGCCGATCTCGGTCAGGGCGTACGCGATGCCACCGAGGCCGGAGAAGGCGCCGGAGCCGACCGGCCCGAGGTCGTCCCCGCGCCGGTGCAGGGCGTCCAGCAGGCCCGGTACGGGGGCCAGCGCGGCGCGGGCCGCGTCGGCGTACCGGGCCGCGCCGGTCAGTGCCGCCAGCTGGGCGAGGAACAGGGCCGGCCCGGTGTAGCCGCCCGCGAGGTCGGCGGCGAGCGGGGTGAGACGCCAGTAGCGTTCGCCGAGCAGCTCCAGGCCGATCCAGTTCGTCCGGCCCCCGCCGTGGTAGGCGAGCGAGACGAGCTGGTCGCCCACCGAGCGCGCGGCGGCGAGCAGGCGCTCCGGTTCCGGGGCGGTGGCCTCCGTGCGCGGCCTGCCGCCCCCGGCGGCACGGTGCGGGGGCTCGGTGGAGGTGCTCACCATCGCGGTGCGGATGATCCGCTCCTGGTCCTGCCGGTCCACGGTGTCCAGGGCGCGGATCTTGGCCTCCACCCGCGCGAGCCCCGTGGGCCCCGGGGGACCCGGCATCCTGCGCCCGTTGCCGCTCCACACGTCCGTGGCGTCCGGGCGGCCGGTGAACACCGGTACGTCGCCCCGCCACAGCTCCTCGATCTCCTCGTCCTCCAGCCCGCTCAGCGCGGGGGTGCCCAGGACGTCGGTGCGCAGCAGCGCGAACACCTGCTGCCGTTCGGCGGCGTCCCGCATCAGGTCGGGGTGGGTGGACTCGTGCAGCAGGGTGGCGTACGTATGGGTCGGCCTGGACACGAAGCGGACCTCGTCGTCCGCGAAGAGGCGCAGCAGGCCCTTGGGGCCCAGCAGTTCGTTCCGCGAGCCGCTGACGGCCGTGTACGCGGCCCGGAAGCCCTCGCACAGCGCGTCGGTGAACCGGAAGGGACCGGCGTCCTCCCCGTCGGGGGTGGGGCGGTTGGCCGAGGCGGTGAACCGCCCCCGGCCGCGCACCAGGTGCATGGTGTCGGTGCCCGCAGCCGCCCAGGAGGCGGTCTCCAGCGGTGACGGGGCCGCCCGGCCGCCGCCGACGGCGGACATGTCGAGCACGGTGGTGTCGCCGACCAGCAACTGCGGCAGCAGTCCGACGCGGTGGACCGAGGCGTGCAGGGCGCGGGTGGCCGGGTCGGCGGGCCGCGCCGGAGTCAGGGGAGGGTGGAACAGCGTCTCCACGTCCACCAGGACGGGGTGCGGCCCGCAGGCGACGAGGTTCTCGTGGTGCAGGTCCGTGCCGTCCAGGACGTGCAGCAGGGCAAGGAGCGCGCCCAGCCGCCGGTAGAAGAGGGAGGTCTCGGCCGTCGAGCGGCAGGGCGCGTCCTCGACGAACTCGGCCCAGCCGTACGCGCCCCGGTCGAGGACCCGCGGGGCGCGCAGGTCCGGCGTCCCGGCGTGGGAGTTGAACCACTCGACCAGGGTCTCGAAGTGCCGGTGGGCGGCGAGCGGGCGCGGTTTGTAGACCAGCCGGGATCCGTCGGCGAACCGCAGGAGCATCACCGAGCGGCCCCCGCGGTGGCTGTCGCCCGTACCCGCCGTCACCCCGGTCAGCGCGTGCGGTCCGCGGCCGGCGGGCCCACCGGGCCCTGGGCCGCCGGACACCGGTGAGGCGGCGAGGAGTTCCTGGTCCGCCGCCAGCCTGCCGAGCATCTCGGCGAAGGCGTCGGCCGCGTCCATGGCCGCCTGGGCGAGGATCCTGGCGAGGACCGGGTACCCGGTGACCAGGGAGGCGAGCCCGGCCCGGCTCGCCGTGAGCCGCAGGAAGTCCCGGAAGCGCGCACGCGGTCCGTCGCCGCTCAGCCTGCCGCCCGTCCGCGCCCCGTGCAGTTCCGACACGAGGGTCCTGGCGGCCAGCACGGCGAGGTGCCGGGTCACGGCCTCCCGGAAGCCGTCCAGCACGGTGGCCGGGCAGACGGCCGCCCCCGGCCGGTCGGCGTCCCCGGTCACGGCGTCCACGAGCCGGCCGGCGGCCCGGGCGGCGAACGGTGCGACGACGACCTCGAAGCCGGTCAGGCCCGGATAGGCCCGGTCCGCGACCCGCGCCCGACGCGGGGCGTCCGCCACGGCCTCCCGGACGAACCCCGCCCAGCCGGGCTCCGCGCCGGTGTGCGGTCCGACGGTGCCGGGAGCCCACCACGGGTCGCCGTGTTCCGGCGGGTCGGGACGACGCCCGGGCTCCGCGACCCCCGTGCGCCGAGCCCGTGCGCCGGCCGCTGCGGCGGCCCCGCCCGTACCGCCGAGCGTCTCCCTCTCCACCACCGCGTTCACCTCCCCGGCCGCGGGGGGACCCGAGCGGTCCTCCCGCGGCCATCCTGGGGTGCGGCGGGGGCACGGCACATGGGGGAGTCGCCCCCATCTTTCCGCCCGTCCCGCGGCGGACGTACGGGGACGCCGGTCAGCGGGCCGGGGGAGCCGTCGATCCGCGCTCGACGAGTTCCGCGTCGATGGTCGCGACCCCGCCCGGCGGGGGCGCCTCCTTGCCCATCGCCAGCCGGCCGGCCCGCGCGCCCGCCTCCGCCAGCGGCAGCCGTACCGTCGTCAGGGCGGGCACGGCGTCCACCGAGAACGGCAGGTCGTCGAAGCCGGCCACCGAGATGTCCTCGGGGATGCGGAATCCGTGGTCCCGCACGGCCGCGCAGGCGCCCAGGGCCACCGTGTCGTTCGCGGCGACGACCGCGGTCATCTCCGCCCCGCGGGAGAGGAGTTCGCGGGTGGCCTCGTATCCGGAGCGCCGGTCGTAGGGGCCGTGCACGGTGAGGCGCTCCTCGTCGCCGCGCAGGCCGACGGCTTCCAGGGCCTCGCGGTGGCCCTCCAGGCGGTGACGGGTCGTGGTGCGTTCCAGCGGGCCGGCGACGTAGCCGATGCGCCGGTGGCCGAGCTCCAGCAGGTGTCGGGTGAGCCGCCGGGCGCCGCCGCGGTTGTCGAAGGCCAGTGCGGCCACGACCGCGTCCGACTCCGGGAGTGGGGGGCGCCCGCAGAAGACGATCCTCGTCCCCGCGTCCGCGAGCTTCGCCAGTTTCACGGCCATGGCGGCCTGGTGGGGCCCGTCCTCCAGGGCGCCGCCGGTGAGGACGACGGCCGCGGCGCGCTGGCGCTGGAGGAGGGTGAGGTAGGTCAGTTCGCGCTCGGGGGATCCCCCGGTGTTGCAGACGACGGCGAGCTTCTCCCCGCCCGCGCGGCCGGAGCCGTCACCGGGCCCGCCGATCTCGCTCTGCGCGGCCCCGGCCATGATCCCGAAGAAGGGGTCGGCGATGTCGTTGACCAGGATGCCGACGAGGTCGGAGGTGGCGGCGGCGAGCGAGCTGGCCGGGCCGTTCAGCACGTAGTCGAGGTCGTCCACCGCGCGCAGGACCCGTTCCCTGGTGGACGTGGCCACCGGGTAGTTGCCGTTCAGCACGCGGGACACGGTGGCCGGGGACACCCGGGCGCGAGCCGCCACGTCCGCCAGGGTGACTGTCATCGCTCTCCTCCGAGGAGTTGTGGGGCGCCCCTCTTGTCCGGGCCGCAGTCGGCAGGCTAGCGTCATACCGCATAGAAAGCGCTTGCTACGGCTGTATGGAGGAACTTCGTGACACGCAGGACAGTGCGCATCGCCATGAACGGCGTCACGGGACGCATGGGATACCGGCAGCACCTGGTGCGCTCGATCCTCGCGATCCGCGAGCAGGGCGGCCTCGACCTCGGTGACGGCGAGGTGCTGTGGCCCGAGCCCGTCCTCGTCGGCCGCCGCGCCCACGCCCTGGAGGAGCTCGCCGCCCGGCACGGTCTGACCGAGTGGTCGACCGACCTGGACGCCGTGCTCGCCGACGAGTCGGTCGACGTCTACTTCGACGCCCAGGTCACCTCGGCCCGGGTGGACGCCATCAAGAAGGCGATCGCCGCGGGCAAGCACGTCTACACCGAGAAGCCCACCGCCACCGACGTCGAGGGCGCCCTCGAACTGGCCCGCCTGGCCCGCGACGCCGGGATCAAGCACGGCGTCGTCCAGGACAAGATCTTCCTGCCGGGCCTCCTGAAGCTGAAGCGCCTCATCGACGGCGGCTTCTTCGGCGAGATCTTCTCCGTGCGCGGCGAGTTCGGCTACTGGGTCTTCGAGGGCGACTGGCAGGAGGCCCAGCGGCCGTCCTGGAACTACCGCGCGGAGGACGGCGGCGGAATCGTCGTCGACATGTTCCCGCACTGGGAGTACGTCCTGCACGAGCTGTTCGGCCAGGTCACCAGCGTGTCCGCGCACGTACGGACCCACATCCCGCAGCGCTGGGACGAGAACGGCAAGCCCTACGCCGCCACCGCCGACGACGCCGCGTACGGCACCTTCCAGCTGGCGGGCGGCGCCGTCGCCCAGATCAACTCGTCGTGGGCCGTCCGCGTCAACCGCGACGAGCTCGTCGAGTTCCAGGTCGACGGCACCCACGGCTCCGCCGTCGCGGGACTGCGCAACTGCCGGGTCCAGCACCGCTCGGCCACCCCCAAGCCGGTCTGGAACCCCGACCTCCCCGTCACCGAGTCCTTCCGCGACCAGTGGCAGGAAGTCCCCGACAACACCGTCTTCGACAACGGCTTCAAGGCCCAGTGGGAGCTCTTCCTCCGCCACGTCGTCCTGGACGAGCCCTACACCTGGGACCTGATGGCCGGCGCCCGCGGGGTCCAGCTCGCCGAGCTCGGCCTCCGGTCGTCCGCCGAGGGCCGCCGCTTCGACGTGCCGGAGCTGACCCTGTGACCATCCACCTCCCGCAGGGCCCATACGAACCCCGCGCCACGCCCCTCGACCTCGCCCCGGGCGGCGCGCGGCTCGCCTCCCGCACGGTCTTCTCCGCCGCCCACGTCGTCGCCGACCCGTACGCCGACATCAGCCCCGGCGACCCCGCGGCCGTCGACTGGGACGCCACCCTCGCCTTCCGCCGCCACCTGTGGTCCCACGGCCTCGGCGTCGCCGAGGCCATGGACACCGCGCAGCGGGGCATGGGCCTCGACTGGGCGGGAGCCGCCGAACTGATCCGGCGCTCCGCCGCCGAGGCGAAGTCGGTGGGCGGCGCGATCGCCTGCGGCGTGGGCACCGACCAGCTCACCGGCCCGGCGACCCTCGCCGAGGTGCGCGCCGCCTACGAGGAGCAGCTCGCCCTCGTCGAGGGGAGCGGCGCCCAGGCCATCCTGATGGCCTCCCGCGCCCTCGCCGCCGCGGCCCGCGGCCCCGAGGACTACCTGGAGACGTACGCCCACCTGCTGCGCCAGGCCGCGGAACCGGTCGTCCTGCACTGGCTCGGCCCCATGTTCGACCCGGCACTCGAGGGCTACTGGGGCAGCGCGGACCTCGACGCCGCCACGGACACCTTCCTGAAGGTCATCGCGGAACACCCGGACAAGGTCGACGGCATCAAGATCTCCCTGCTGGACGCCGAGCGGGAGATCGACGTCCGGCGCCGGCTGCCCGGCGGGGTGCGCTGCTACACCGGCGACGACTTCAACTACCCCGAACTGATCGCGGGCGACGACCGGGGCTTCAGCCACGCCCTGCTCGGCATCTTCGACCCGCTGGGCCCGCTCGCGGCCCACGCGGTACGGGTCCTGGACACCGGGGACACCGAGGGCTTCCGCGCCCTGCTGGACCCCACGGTCGAGCTGTCCCGCCACCTGTTCGAGGCACCGACCCGCTTCTACAAGACGGGCGTGGTGTTCCTCGCCTGGCTGGCGGGCCACCAGGACCACTTCACCATGGTCGGCGGCCTGCAGTCCGCCCGTTCCCTGCCGCACCTGGCGAAGGCCTACGAACTGGCCGACCGGCTCGGCCTGTTCCCGGATCCCGGGCTGGCCGAGGCGCGGATGCGCGCCCTGCTGAGCGTCCACGGAGGAAGCCGATGAACGCCGGGCTGTCCCGCCTGTCCATCAACCAGGAGACGGTCCGGCAGCTGTCCCTGCCGGAGCTCGCCGAGAGCTGCGCCGAGGCCGGCATCGGCCAGGTGGGCCTGTGGCGGGCTCCGGTGCAGGCGTACGGCGTCGAGCGCGCGGGCCGGCTGATGCGGGACGCCGGCCTCACCGTCACCAGCCTGTGCCGCGGCGGCTTCCTGACCGCCCCGGACCCCGCCGCGCGGGCCCGCGCCCTGGACGACAACCGGGCGGCGGTGGACGAGGCGGCGGGCCTGTCCACCGACACGCTGGTCCTGGTGTCCGGAGGACTCCCCGAGGGGGACAAGGACCTGTACGGCGCCCGGGAGCGGATCGCCGAGGCGCTGGCGGAGCTCGGCCCGTACGCCCAGGAGCGGGGCGTGCGCCTGGCGATCGAGCCGCTGCACCCGATGTTCGCGTCGGACCGCTGCGTCGTCTCCACCCTGTCCCAGGCGCTGGACCTCGCCGAACGCTTCCCCGCCGGGCAGGTCGGGGTGGTCGTCGACGCCTACCACGTCTGGTGGGACGACCAGGTGCCCGCGCAGATCGCCCGGGCGGGCGCGGGCGGCCGGATCCACTCCTTCCAGCTCGCCGACTGGATCACGCCGCTTCCGGCGGGGGTTCTCGTCGGCCGCGGCCAACTGGGCGACGGCTGTGTGGACTTCCGTGCGATGCGCCGTCAGGTGGAGGCGACCGGCTTCGACGGGCCGATCGAGGTCGAGATCTTCAACGAGGGCCTCTGGGCCCGGGACGGGGCCGAGGTGGTCGCCGAAGTCGCCGCCCGGTACCTGGAACACGCCTGCGATGAGCCCTGACGGCGGGCCAGGGTAAAGAGCGGGTAAAGGCGTACAACCTTTCCGCACCCGTCCCGGTCGTACTTCGCGTCGGGACTTCCGGGGAGGGGTCCGGGGGGAACGGGAAGCCCGACGGGGGGAAAGCGAGGGGGTCCGGCCTGTGGGCCGGGCCCCATTCGGCTTCCGGGCCACCGTCGCCGTGCGAGTACGCCGGACGGGGCCCGCGGTCCCGCCCCGTCGCCGTCCGCCCCGGCCGGCCGCCGGCGCCCTTCTCCCGCCGGGCCCCCGTCCCGGAGCCCCGCCCTGGTCCCGTCCTGGCCTCCCGCTCCCGGTCTCCCGCCCCGTCAGGCGTCGAAGTCGCGGCGGGACGCCTCGATGTGGGCGAGGTCGCGCCGGGTTCACGCGCACATCACGTCGACCCCGGCGGCGCTGGGCGTCACCCCGGCGGCGCCGGCCACCTTGCTGGGCGTCGCGGCGCCGGACGTCCCCGAGCACCTGGTCGAGGTGGAGGCGACCGCCGTCATCGACCGAGGGGTGCTGCGGGCCCGCCCGGCTTCCTGAACAGCGCGGCCCACAGGAAGTCCTCCCCGAAGGACGGGGAGCCGGCGGGTTCGTCCCGCATCCGGCGGAGCTCGACCTCGTCCAGGCCGTCGAAGATCCAGCGCAGCGACTGCGGCGTGTAGGCGAGCCCGCCGTGCAGCCCCGCCGTGCGGTAGAGGTCGGTGTCGGACAGTTCGCAGCCCGTGCCGCCGGCCGCGAAGCAGGTCAGGGAGAGATGCCCTCCGGGGGCGAGGACGCGCTCGACGAGGGACAGGTAGCTGATCCGGCGGTGCGGCGGCAGGTGGTGGAAGCAGCCGGAGTCGTGGATCAGGTCGTACGGACCGCCCGGCATGCCTTCCGCGAAGGCGTCACCGCAGTGGAAGCGGATGTCCGCCCCCGCCTCACGGGCCCGCTCCCCGGCCCACGCGACGGCCCCCGGGGACAGGTCCACCGCATCCACCCGGAAGCCCCGCGAGGCCAGGTACAGGGCGTTGCGCCCCGGGCCGCAGCCGAGATCGAGAGCGCGGCCGGGCGTGAGCAGACCCCGGTCGAGCCAGGAGACGAGGTTCTCGTCGGGCTTCGACACGAAGAACGGCACGGGCCTGGACCGGTCCGCGTAGAACGCGTCCCACCACGCCCCGGCGCCCTCGGTCCACCGGTCGGCCTCCGGTGCGAACAGCCTGTCCATGAGCCTCAGCACGTCGTCCACCGAGCGTACGTCCCGGTCCATCCGGAGCCCCCTTCCCGAGGCCCCGATCCTAGGCTCGGGCGGGGTGTCGCCGCAGGCCGGAGCGGGTGCACGGAGGAGCTGGGCGGGCCGTCGAGGGTCCTTCGCGCAAGGGTCGGCCCCGGGCCCCACCGAGGGGCGTGACCGCCTCACGGGGGCCCGTCGGCGGCCTCGTGGAGGGCCCTGGGACGGGCGCCCCGGGGAGTTTCCCGGCCGCTTCCGCGACCCGGGGCCGGTACGGCCCCACCCGCTCGGTGACGTGCGCCCTCACACCACGCGGACATGGCTGGTGAGCCTGCCGTCCTCGAAGTGGTGGAACGTGAGGGAGGGCGGCGCGCCGTGGGTCTTCCAGGAGGAGTCCGGGCCCTGCTCCCAGGGCATCAGGGCCGTCGAGACGATGCCGGGGGCGCACAGGAGCGGAAGGCCGGCGAAGGTGGTCGCGGCGGCCGTGTGGGCGTGACCGCAGAGCACCGCCACCACCTGCGGGTGGCGCGCCAGGACCTTCGCCAGGGCGTCCGGTCCGCGCAGCCCGATGCGGTCGATGTACGGCAGGCCGAGCGGCACGGGCGGGTGGTGGAAGGCGACGAGGGCCGGGCGGCCGGGGGCCGCGGCGAGCGCGTCGTCCAGCCACCGGAGCGTCTCCTCCTCCAGCAGGCCCTCGGACCGGCCGGGGATCGAGGAGTCGCACATCAGCACCCGGACCCCCTCCGGCCCGACGGCCCGGACCTCGTTGACCGGAGCCGCGCCGGCCCCGCCGAGCAGCACCTCCCGGTACTCCGCGCGGGAGTCGTGGTTGCCGGGGCACATCAGCACCTGGTGGCGCTCGTACAGCGGGGCGAGGAGGCGGGCGGCCTCGCGGTACTCCTCGGCGGTGCCCCGGTCGGCGATGTCCCCGGTGATGAGCACGGCGTCCACCCTGCCCGGCAGCCCGGTCAGGTGGGCGACGGCCCGGCGGGTGCGCTCGGCGGTCTCCTCGGTGCCGTCCAGGTGCAGGTCGCTGAGGTGGGCCAGCACGGTCACGTCTTCGCCTCCGCCCGGGCCGGCAGGTCCTGTCCCGGCTTCCCGGCGTCACGCCGGCCCGCCCGCCAGCGGGCCCAGGTGCCCAGGCACATGGCCAGGGAGATCACGAGGATGCCGTAGAGGGTGTCCTGCGACTGGTGCAGCCGCGGGTCGACGTACTGGGCGACGTAGGTGATGACCAGGTTGGTCCCGAACAGCATCGAGACCGTGATCGGCTCCGACCGGACGATGCCCTGCTGGAGCAGGTACAGGGAGATGATCACGCCGACGAGGCTGATCGCGAGGATCGCGCCGATGTTGCCCGGGGAGTACGGGCCGAAGCTCCCCCGCGCCACCAGCAGGACGAAGGTGGCCACGATGAGGACGACGAACCGCGAGGCCATCATCTGCCGTACCGACATCCCCGCGTCCCCGAGCCGCTTGGTGTAGTAGGTCACGCCCGACAGCGAGACGGTCGTCAGCACGCACATCACGGCCCCGAAGACCAGCTGCCCGGCCGGTACCTCCCCGATGGCCGACTCCCCGTGGGACGCCGTGACCAGCAGGTAGACCATGGCGGCGATCATCCCGCCGGCGGCGGCGAGTTCGAGCGGCAGCGCCTTCGTGCCGGGCCGGAGCTTGCGGCCGAGGGCGATCGTGACGGCCGGGCCCAGACCGATGATCATCGAGTTGGCCAGCGCGGGCTCGAAGACGGTGAAGGCGTACAGCACCGCGATCCAGCAGACCGCGGTGGACACGTTGAGCATCACCACGTCCGGCAGGCAGCGCCTGATCACGGTCCGCAGCTCCCGCTTGTCCCGCAGGGTGAGGAAGTAGAAGGCCTGCGCCACCACGAAGGAGTTGAAGGCGATGAACTCCGGCGAGAGGTCCTGGACCAGCGCGCCCTCGAACACCGACTTGGTCGAGTTGATGACGCAGTAGCCCAGCACCAGCAGCGGGCCCGCGGCGAGGGCGAGGCGGCGGCTAGACGACATCGTAGAAACCCTCGCCGTCCAGGTAACGGGCCGTCATGTAGTCGTGGGTGACGACCCCCTCCACCTCGTGCAGGAGGTGCACCAGCATCGGGTACGTCATGTCGTTCACCGTCCGGGCGATCTCCTCGCCGGGCCGGACCTTCAGCAGGACGTCGTGGAAGCTCTCCAGCGCGCGCAGGTCCGCCATCTTCGGGAACTCGACGAGCTTGCCCGACGCCGGCGCGACCATGTTCACGCAGACCGCGTGCCGGGCCACCTCGTACTCGGCGTGCCGGCGGGCCTCGAAGCCCTCCGGGTCCGTGTACGCGAGCACCGTCCACTCCAGCTGGCTCTCGCCGAGGGCCGCCCGGGTCAGCAGCGGGAGCATGGCCCCGCACACCCGGGCGCCGGTCTCGACCAGCCGCGGGCCCTGCGGGGTCAGCTTCAGCTCGGTGTGCGCCGGGCCGTTGCGGATGCCGAGCGCGTCCAGCACGGAGAACGCGTACTCCGTCAGCAGGTCCTGCTCGGGCCCCCGGCGGACCATCAGCGCCGACCCGCCCAGCAGGTCGCGCACACCGTTGACCCCGAGGTGCTGCGTCTTCCACAGGTCGCACACGTAGTGCTTGCCGTCCATGCTCACCGAGTTGACGTAGTACTCGGCACCGACCAGGTACTCCTGGGCGACCACGGCGTCGTTGCGCAGGCCGAGCGCGCTGTCCACGCCGACGAGTGCCTCGAAGGAGGCCCGCACCTCGGCGGCCGTGCCGCAGAAGGACACCCCGTCGTTCAGCGTGCTGCGGACCGGCTTGAGGACCACCGTGCGGTCCACCGGGCCGTACCAGTCCAGCAGGGTCTCCAGGTCCGTGGCGAGGATCTGGTCGACGGCGGGTACGCCGGCCGCCCTGACGGTCTCCATCATGTGGAACTTGTCCCGCCGGGCCACGCTCAGCGCGGTGCCGTTGCTCCGCAGCCCCAGCGCCTCGCTGAGCACGTCGGCCAGTTCGACACCGATCTCCGCCCCCGGCAGCAGGGCGACCGGCGCGTGGGGGGCGATGGCCGCCAGGGTCCGGGCCGTGTCGCCGTCGTGGACCACCGTGGCGAAGAAGTCGCCGGGCCGGAAGGTCTTGCCGAAGACGGCGGGCGGCTCCGCCGCACTGCGCACGTGCAGGCAGTCGTAACCGGCGTCGTGGAAGAGCGGTGCGAGGTGGCTGGCGGTCGAGTAGGCGTCGACTATCGCGACGACCGGCCTGCGGTTCGGGGAGTTGCTCACGCGAGGGGTTCCTTTACCGGTGGGGCGGGTGGAGAGGGATGGCGGTGACCGGGCGGACGGCGGCGGTGGCGGCGGGACCCCGGACGGGTCCGGTCAGCCGGCCCTGGTGTCCACGGGCGGCCCCTTCGTGTCACTCGTGTCCGGCGCGCGCCGCGCACGCGGCACGAAAGCACTGTCCGTGTCGAAGGCCCCCCGGGAGACGGCCCGTTCGAGCCACCAGCCGGCCAGCTGCGAGGTGACGATCGCGGTCAGCACGAGGGTCGTGAACAGGGACGCGTTGACGATCCCCGCGTCGAAGGAGACCGTGGCCAGCACGATGCCCGGGCCGCCGCGGGCGTTCAGGGCGATCGCGAGGTCGAGGGACTCCGGCTTCGGCCGGTCCGAGAGCCGTGCTCCCGCGTACGCGCTCGTGGCCTTCGCCAGGCAGGCGAGCAGGATGAAGCCGACGGTGAACCAGAGGTCGAAGGAATGCACCAGGTCCAGCTTGAGGCCGACCGTCGCGAAGTAGATCGGGATGAAGAACCCGGTGGCGAATCCGCGCAGCTGTCCCAGCGAACCACCCTGCCCGCCCGCGCCGGCGGGTCCGGTCGCGGCGACCCCGCCGGGGCTGCCCGCGCCGGTCCCGGTCACGGCATCCTCGCCCGGGCTGCCGACGCCTTCCCCGGCGGTCCCGGTCACGGCACCTTCGCCCGGGTCGCCCGCGCCGGCCCCGGTCATCCCGGAGAGCAGTCCCACGACGAACGCCCCGAACATGGGGGCGACCCCGAGGAAGACGCAGCTCGCGGACACCGCCAGGAGCACGGTCATGCGCACCGCCACCGTGGCCGGCGGGCGGGCGGTCCCGCCGGTCCTGCCGCGCGCGCGGCGCCGTACCACCGTGGCGCCCAGGGTCATCAGACCGAAGAAGGCCACCGAGGCGACCGGGTGGTAGGCGGCCGAGGCGTTGGCCGACTCGACACCCAGGGCGTGCGCCAGGCCGAAGCCGCCTTCCCCGCCTCCCGCGACCATGCCGAGCGCCACGGAGAGGATCACGTTCAGGATGACGTCCTCCACCACCGCGACCGACAGCACCACCCGGGCGAACCGGGTGCGGATGATGCCGAGGTCGAGCATGATCCGGGAGATCACCGGGATGCTGGTCACGGCGATCGCGCAGGCCAGGACCAGGGTCAGCGCGGTCACGTCGCCGGCCGGGCCGAGCAGGTCCCCGGTGCCGACGACTCGGACGGCCAGCAGGCCGATGCCGAAGGGCACGGCCATCCCGGCCAGGGCGATCACCGCCACGGACCGGCCGTCCTGCCGGGAGAAGACCCGGCGCATCTCGGCCCCGGCCGTGAACATCAGCAGGAGCATCCCGAGCTGGTAGACCAGCGCGATCCCCGACGCCACCGGCCCGTCCGAGGGGAAGAGCCAGCTCTCCGTCCGGGGCAGCACCTGCCCCAGCACCGTCGGCCCCAGCAGCAGACCGCCGAGGATCTCACCGATCACGGGCGGCTGCCGGAACCGGGCGAAGAGCCTGCCCATGGCGTGCGCCGCCAGCAGCAGCAGCGCGAGACCCGCCAGGACCCGGAAGAGCTCAGTCTGGGACATGGGCGTCCAGACTGAAACGGGAGGCCACGGCCGAGGTGGAGCCCGTGTACTTGCCGTCGTAGCCCGCCGGTTCGCCCTGCATCGACCAGAAGGCCAGCTTTCCGACGACCATCCCCGGATACACCCGCACGGGGTGGGCGACCTTCATCTCCAGCGTCCACGGGAAGATCGCACCACTGTGGCCGAGCGGCGCGGAGAACTGGATCCAGATGCCGAGCGTCGAGGCCGACCGGCAGGCGTAGAGGGTCGCCGCGTAGTGCGGGCTGCCCATGGCCTCCATGGTGCCGCCGAGGTAGAAGCGGCCCGGCTCCAGGACCATGCCCTCGGGCCCCATCTTCAGCCGCTCGGCCTTCGGCGGCTCGAAGCAGTCGATCACCTCCTGCTCGTACCGGAGGATGTCGTCGGCGAGCCGGAAGCCGTAACTGTTCGGCTCCAGCCGCTCCGGGCAGAAGTCGTCGATGTGGATCCGTCCGGCGCGCACCTCGGACAGGATCTCGGGCCCGCTCAGGATCACAGCCAACTCCCCAGCAAGGTGTGGACGGCCGACCTGTAGGTGTCCAGGTCCCGGCTGTTGTCGATGACGGCGTCCGGGGTGATCAGATCGATCTCCCGGGTCGAGCCGTCGGCGTGCGAGAGGTCGCCCCGCCCCGCCAGGCGCTTGCGGCGCAGGTCCTCGTCACAGGTGACGCGCAGGACGCGGAAGCCCTGCCCGCGCAGGGCGGGGGCGTCCACGTGCGGGTCGCGCAGGTCGTCGTTGACGACGAGCCGGGCGTCGGTGCCCGCGAGCCGGGCGGTGAAGTCGGCGGCGAGCGAGTCGGGGCGGATACGCCGCATCGCGCCGGCGAGCGCCTCCATCAGGACCTGGTCCTGCGCCCCCTCGCCCAGCACCGCCCCGGCCGCCCGGTAGACCTGCTCCTGGAGGTCGTACAGGGGCTTGGCGAGCTTGATCCGGGCGTGGGTCAGCCCCTTGACCCGGGCGTACTCCTCCACGAGGGAGGCGCAGGTGGACTTGCCCGTGCCGGTCAGGCCCACGACGGCTATCCGGAGAGAGGGGCCCCCGTCCGGCGTCATCGCGCGGCCTCCCCACCGGTGGTGCGGGCCAGCACGGCGTCCGGGTCGACGTCCAGGGTGCCCCGCAGCCGCACCATGTCGACGGACCCGAGGGCCGTGCGCAGGTCGGCCAGGCCGCGGTAGAACGCCGCGTAGTCGGGGACCAGGTAGGTCTGCCAGGTGAAGAAGGTCGTGTCGACCTGACGGTCCACGATCTTGTTCAGGTGCGCCCAGCGCTCGTTGCCGTCGGTCAGGTGCCGCACGGTCAGCGGCTCCCCGGGGACGACCTCGGGCAGCAGCAGCGCCGCCAGCCGCTTCGGCTCGCCCGTGAACTCGGCACCGAGCCACGCCTCGAAGACGTCGGGGTCCATGAGGATCTTGTGGCCGGGCTCGTAGGTGTCGATCAGCGCGTCGACGTCGTCGCGGACCATCTTCTCCAGACGGGCGTCCGCCCGGATCGTGCCGACCCCCACGTACGGGTAGTCACGCCAGGGGTACACGAGGATCTCGCCGTCCTCGATCGCGCAGAACAGCTTGTCCCCGGTGAAGTACTCCCAGCCCGGCCGGCGCAGGGCGGACAGCAGGGTGGTGGTCTTCCCCGCCCCCTTCGGGCCGGCGATGATCACGGCCTCGCCGTCGCGGTGCAGGCCCGAGGCGTGCAGGACCACGGTGCCGAGGTTCTCCTCGTGGCGGATGACGAGGTCGCGCACGAAGTCGAGGATCTGCACGGTGGAGCGCTCGGTGATCCGGACGAGGAAGGAGGTGTCCTTCGCGGTGTCGGCCGGGGCGTCGAGGAGCGTGGCCCGGTTGACGTACTGCCGGCGGCCCTCGGTGTCGACGAGGTGCGCGTCGAAGTTGAACTCCGCCGCGTTGCTGCGCCGGATGACCGACTGCGGCAGGTCCCAGACCTCCGGGGCGACGTCGGTGTCCGGGTCGTAGGAGCGTACGTCGACCGAGAAGGTCACGTCGCCGGCCGGTTCCGGGGCCATCAGGTGCCGGAAGAAGCGGTGGACGGGCTCGAAGACGCGCTCCGCGTCCCCGGCCACGTCGAAGCGCACGGTCGTGTGGAGGAAGTTCAGGTAGACGGTCATGCTCGGGTCGCTCTCCTCTGTGCGGCGCAGGACGCGAGCGCCCGCAGCAGTTCGTCGGCATGGGCTCGGAAGGACTGGGACCAGATGGGGTCGAGCAGGGGTGCGAGGCCGTCGACGCCCAGTTCGTAGGTGAGTGACAGCGAGACACGGGTGCCGGTGCCGGCCGCGGCCAGCGCCCACTCGCCGGACAGCTTCTCCAGATCGCCCGCGGTCTGCTCGAAGCCCAGCCGCAGACCGGGTCCGGCCGCCTCGCGCTGGCGCCAGGTCACCTCGCTGCCGTTGAGCAGCACGGTCCACTCGTTGACACGGAACGTCCTGCCCGGATCGGACACGGGGCTGACGGCCACCACGTGCCGGGCCCGGGACGCCAACCGCTCGCTGTCCTTGACCCAGTCCCACACCTCCTCGGGGGTGTGCCCCTCGATCAGCGTCTCCGCCTGAACCTCAGGCATGTGCACCTCACTTCTTCGTCGCGGACGGTTCAGGCGGCCTTCATCAGCGGGGCCAGGAATCCGATGTCGAGCCCGGCGGCGCGGGCGAGTTCGGCCCAGACGCGCAGGGTGCGCAGCATGTCCCGCTGCCCCTCGGCGACGAGGCGGTCGGGCAGTTCGCCGGGGAAGCCCTCCAGGAGCCGGTCCCACAGCACGTGGATGTCGTCCACCGCGCACGTGCCGCCCCCGAACTCCTCGTGCAGCCCGAAGACCCCGGCCAGTTCGGGACCGGTCGCGTCGACCACCTCACGCATCCCGTACTCCAGCGCCAGCGCCAGGCAGTGCTCGTCGTCCACGACGGCCCGCCCCGACAGCCGCTGGTCGATGTCCAGGAGCTGCTCCAGGAAGCGCAGCTTCGCCGCCTGCTGCATCTGCGGCTGCTCGGTGCCCCCTTCGAGGTCCTCGACGTACGCCCGCCCTTCGGCGAGCATCAGCCAGGCGGCCTGCACCCACACCTCGACGGACTGCGGACCCGCCATGACGTGCCCGGCCCGCACGGACGGGAAGGGGGTGAGCTCCCGGACGCCGCGCGCTGTACGCGGTGCCCCGGTGCGGTCGTCACTCATGTCCTGCCGGCTCCTGTCCGTCGTGGTCCCGTTCTGTCCTGTCATCGCCCGGCCTCCTCGTGCCGGTAGCCGATCCGCAGCCGGGCGGCGCCCGCCCGCAGGGCCCGCAGCAGGGAGGCGGCGGTGGGCGCGTCGAGAGCGGCCAGCTCGTCGAGGCCGACGGGACCCCGGGTGAACGGCAGGTCCGACTCGCCGCCCACTCCGGGCAGCACCACACCGCCGCCCGCTCCCACCAGGAGCGAGGCTCCGGGCAGGAATGCCTTGACCCGGGCGGTGACCTCGACGCCGACCGTCACGCTCCGGGCGGTGCCCGTCGCCCGGAGCGCCTCCAGGGTCAGCTCCGCGAACGGGGCGGCGAGCGGCTCGTCCGCCCGGGCGGGGCCGAGGAAGGTGTGGACGTCCTCGCGGAGCCGCTCCAGCGCGAGGGCCACCGTCCGGAGCGGCTCGTCGTGCCAGCCGCCCTCCGCCATGAGCCGCGTCCAGCGCAGCACGTACCACTTGCGCGTGGTGTACACGTCCCCGTGGTGCGAGAGGAGGCCGTCCATCAGGTGCAGCAGCACGTTGTAGGCGTAGCCCACACGCCCCCGCGTCTCGCCCGCCCGCTCGGCCAGCGTCGTGTGCGCGACCTGTTCGACCGCGGTGTGGAGCGCGGCGCGGCACCAGACGCGGCTCAGGGCAGGCAGCGCGTCGAGGTAGGGCGCGGTGCCGTCCATGGCGATGCCGTTGACGATGCGCTCGGTCTGCTTGCGGCGCGGCTCGCGCTGTTTGTCCCAGGCGCGGAAGCCCGCCACGGTCTCCTCGGCCGGGAGGCCGGCGAGGCGTTCCAGCTCCGCCAGGTTGGAGGCGAGCTCGCTCTCGCTGAAGGAGACGACCTCCAGATGGTGGCCCTCCTCGAAGATCTTGGTGGATATCCGGGGGCCGTCGATGGCGGCTTTCTGGATCCGGATGAAGTCCAGGTCGCTGGTCGGGTTGGCCAGTCCGTGGACCGGGGAGCTCGTGAGCAGCAGCAGGCCGTCGCCGACGCGCTCGCGCATCAGCTCCGACAGCCACAGGGGGTCCAGGTGACGCCCGTCCAGGAAGGCCGTCACCTGCCCGTGGCGGCGGGCCGCCAGCTCGTCGGCGGAGAGGGGATGGGGAAAGCGGGACGGCATGACCATCATCTTTCGTCGGTCGGTTCGGGGAGGCCGGTGCGGTACAGAGCCTCGGCGCCGGCGCCCAGGCCGAGCTGGCCGAGGACCAGGGCGGCCACCAGGGTGTTGTCGACGGGCCCCGCTGCGGAGCCCGGCGGGATGCCGGGGCCGACCGCCGCGTGGACCGCGTGCAGCCTGCTGTCACCGGTGTTGACCACGTGCGCCCCGGTCTTGGCCAGCCGCCGCACCGTGGGGCCCTCGCCCAGCAGCTGGGCACTGGGCTGGTAGTCGTCCGCGAGGGCGACGTAGGCCACCTCGGCGTCGGCCCGCGCGCCACTGAGCGGTTCGCCGTCGCTGTCGAGGAAGCCGGCCACCACCCGGCGGCCCGTCTCGGGGTCGGTGATCGAGGACAGCGCCTCCCGCGCGCGTGACATCACCAGGCTGACCTTCGCGGGATCGTCGGCCGTGCCCTCGGCGACCCAGAGGGAACCGTTGTTCGCCGGGTGGTAGAAGACCTGGGAGCCCTCCGTGTCGAGGTCCCCGTCGACGTCACGGGCCGCCAGGCCCGCGTCGACCAGCCGGTCGTTGAGGTGCACCAGATGGGTGCTGCCGACCATCCCGTGGTCGGCTCCGAGCACCACGGTGTCCTCGGGCCCGGCCCGGTCGAGGACCTGCCCGAGGATCGTGTCCGACCAGGCGTAGCAGCGCCGGACGTACGACCACACCCGGGCGGAGATGTCCGGGCGGTGCGCCGCGCTCCGCTCGTCGCACCAGCCGAGTAACTCGTGGCCCACGTCGTCGGTCATCGGCAGGTAGATGACGACCAGGTCGGCGTCGTGCGTCTCCAGGGCCGCCTCGGCCGCCGCGCCGAAGGACCGGGCGACGCACTCAACGGAGGACAGGAAGACCTCCTCGGCCGAACCGTCCCCGCCCTCGGCCAGCCGGGGGCCGAACGCCGCCCCTCGGTAGAGCCGGCCCACCCCCTCGCCCGCGAAGGGCGGGCACTGCCCGAAGCGGTGCAGCAGCTTGGGGTTGCGTCCGGCGGTACGCGCCTTCCACACCCCGGTGTGCACCAGCACCAGCCGGCCCGCCACCCGCAGGCAGCGCACCCAGGTGCCGTGGTACCGGTCCAGGACCAGGGGCTGCCACCCCTCGTCCGCGACGAGCCGCAGCCGCTCGCCGCCGGTGATCCGCACCCGCGCCGTGCCGCCCGCGTCGTGCTCCACGGCGGCCTCCACGCGGAACGTGCCGATCTCCCACCGCTGTGCGCCGGGACGGGACTCCAGCGTGTGCAGCGCGTACGGCGCCAGCCGGCCGCTGTACGCCTCCACCGCGCCGTCGACGTGCGGTCCGACGCGGTCGTGGGCCCCGAAGACCCAGGGGACGTGGACCAGCGCGCTGGTCAGGTCGTTCTCGGACATCGCCTCCCACACCGGCGGCGTGGCCGGGAAGACCGGGGCGAAGCCGCTGACGTGGCTGGCGACACCGTCGCCCGCCCCCGGCACGGTGTAACCGGTGACCTGGTGCTCCGCCGGCCAGGTGCCGGTGAACAGCGTCGCCAGGGACGGCGGCGTCTGGCAGTTGGGGCGTGCGGGCCGCGCGGCGCCGAAGACGCCGCGCTCGCGCATCCGGGTCACCGCGGGCAGGGCGCCCTCCCGCTCCAGACGGTCCACCACCCAGTGCGCTCCGGCGTCCCAGACCACCCAGTAGACGGTCATACCAGGCCCCGGTCCCGTACGAGCGGCCCGATCGCCGCCACGGAGTCCACCTCGTGGGTGGCCCGCCCGGTCAGCCCTTCGGCCCGCTGGTCCTCGTACTTGCCCGTGCGCACCTGGACGGTCCGGCACCCGGCGGCGAGGCCGCCCGCGATGTCGGTCGTGGCGTCGTCCCCGACCACCACGCACGCGGACACCGGCAGGCCGAGCGAGGCGGCGGCGAGTTCGAAGAAGTCGGTGGCCGGCTTCCCCAGCACCCTGGCCTCGGCTCCGGAGGCGTAGGCGACGGCCGCGACCACCGCGCCGGTGTCCAGGTGGTCCCCGTCGGCCCGCTTGAAGTAGCGCCCCGTCTGGAGGGCGAGCAGGCGGGCCCCGCCCCGTACGGCCCGGAAGGCGCCGTCGAGGGCGGCGTAGTCCAGGGTGTCCCGGCAGTCGCCGATCAGTACGTGGGTGTAGGGGGGCTCGTCCACCAGGGTCGGCAGCACCTCGCGCAGTTCCCGCGAGACCAGGGGATAGGTGCGGGCACCGGCGGCCGACAGCAGCTGCGCGGCCGCCACCACCGGTGTGAAGAGTTCGTCCGCCGCCACGTCCAGCCCGTAACCGGCCAGCTCCGCCTGGATGCGCTCCGCCGGCTTCGAGTCGGTGTTGGTCAGGAAACGCAGCCCCACGCCCAGCTCGCGCAGCTCGGCCACCGCCTCGGCCGCGCCCTCGATCGCACGGCCCCGGGCGTACAGGGTGCCCTCCAGGTCGAGCAGGACCGCCCGCACGGCGGCGTCCGTCATCGGCCGACCTTCCGGGCCAGCTCGGGCCGGGCGGCGACGGCGTCCTTGAGGAAGGTGCGCTTGGAGTAGAAGCCGCGCTCGGCGTCGAGGCCGCGCGCCCGGAGGAAGGACTCCAGCCGGACGGCGATCTCGTCCATCTCGGCCAGCACCTCGTCCGGGTCGGGCTCGACGGCGACCCGGCTGCGCAGGTACTCCAGCTCGCACTGGTTGAGCGTCACCTCGCGGGCCTCGACCAGGCTGCAGTGGTCGAAGAAGATGCCGTAGACGTGCCCGGTGCGCACCGACTCGAAGTTCACGTCGTAGCGGACCCGCCGGAAGGAGGGCAGGCGGACGGCCTCGACCTTCAGCTCCTCGGTGATGTGGCGTTCGAAGCCCCCGTCGTCCGCCAGGTCCAGCCCGTAGGTGTGGCTCTCCCGGCGGTCGAAGGTGTCCTGCGCGTACCACTTCCGCTTGAGCAGGTGCTTGCCGTCGGTGGTGGGGATGAAGGAGGCGTAGCCGAGTTCGGCGTCGGTGGGGCCGGTGACCTCGAAGAGGTGGTTGAGGTAGTCCCATGCCTGGTACTCGTCCCGGTACTCCATGATGTAGCCGGGCAGCCGGCCGTTCAGCAGGTCCTGGTACAGCTCGACCGTCAGCGTCCAGACGTCCACCGGCGGGGCGAGCGTGTACTTGTACTCGAGTTCCTGGCCCTGGAAGCACTTGCGGTAGTAGCGCTGGTGGTTGTTGAGGAAGAGGAAGCTCTCCCCGTGCAGCCGGACCGCGTCCGCCAGCCACCCGAGGGTCTCGACGTCCGCCGTGGCCACGGGCTCGGGTGTGATCCGGATGAAGCAGGCGTCCTCCGCGAGGAAGCGGATCTGGCTGTGCACATGGGCCCGGTCGCCGTCCGCGGTGACGTAGAAGAGCGGGACGAGGGGGCCGGCGGGCAGGCCGGTGACGGCGGTGACCGCCTCGCGCAGGGCGCCGCCCACCAGCATGCCGGGGAAGAGCTCCTCCCCGCGGGCCTTCGCGCTGTGCCGGCGGGTGCCGTCGACCGTGCGCACCGCCAGTTCCAGTGCGCCGAGCCGGTCCCAGCGCAGGACGACGGTGTTGCTGGGGAAGTCCTGTTCCACGGGGGCGCCGAGCTCCACGAGGACCACGGGGTCGGTGGCGGACAGGGGGGCCGTGCCGTTGAGGAGGTGCAGCCCGCCCAGGACGAGCCAGGCCCGCCGTCCGGCGGTGGTGTCCTCGGGGGCGGCGGACGGGGTGGTGTCGCTCACGGTCGTTCTCCCTCGTGGCCGGTCGTGGCGACCGTGCCGTCACTGATCACTGCCTCGGTCCCTGAGACGCCCGCGGCGGTCACCGCCGGTATCCCGGCCTCGCGCAGCAGGATGGCCAGGTGCCCCAGCGCGGAGCCCTGGTCGAAGACGAATCCGGCCACGTGGTCGAGCAGGACCGAGAGCACCGCGTAGGGCCGTGCGGCACTGATCACGGGCTTCTCGTCGTACGACCTGACCAGGGCCAGGACGCGTGCCAGCCCTTCGTGCTCGGTGACGTCCTGGGACTTGTCGATGCTCACGGCCGGGCCGATGGAGAGGCGGCGCAGCAGCGCGTCGTCGTCCAGGCGCAGGAGCGGGCCCCTGGCGGTGCCGGGGGAGATGCAGACCTCCCCGTGCGTGACGGACACGGTGTCGTCGCCGCCGAGCACGGAGTAGTCGACGAAGTACAGCGTGCCCCGGTCCAGGACCCATTCGAGGGTCACCGGTCCGTGCTCGGCGTGCATCGCCCCCGTGAAGCGGGCGAGTTCGCCGAGGTGCGGGAGCAGGACCTCCCCGCCGGCCGGGCAGGTGACGTCGGCGCCGTCGTCGAAGCCCGCCGAGACGTCCGGGACGATGATGGCCTCGCCGCCCGCGGTGCCGCGGTTCAGCGCCATGAGTCCCTCGTCGGTGTACTCGACGACGAGGCCGCCGGCGCCCGCCCGGCGGGAGATCACCCCCAGTTCGCCGCGTATGAAGTCGCGTACGACGACCGTGTGCAGCCCGGTGCCGTCCCCGGTCGCCCCGGTGGTGACGGCCAGCTGGCGGGCCACGTCCTCCTTGGGGACCACGATCTGGCGCAGGGTGTCACCGAAGTCCAGTACGCACTCGTCGGTACCGCCCGACAGCGTCTCGCGCAGGGCGGCCACGCCTTCGGCGCCGTGCAGGCCGAGCCCGTTGAAGCGCAGGACCCAGCCCGCGCCGGTGGACACCCCGTGCGCGTGCGCCAGCCGGTGGGCGGGCCCGCGCTTGGCGGTGTATCCGCTGTAGACGGCGGCCACCGCGCCGAGGCCGAAGCCGGCGGGGAGGTCGGCGGTGTACAGCGGGTGCGCCTCGACGACCGGTTCGGCGGAAGTCCGGGAGACGTCGCGGGAGGCGGTCAGCGGGCGCACCTGGACGAGGTGGACGCCGTCCGCGTCGGCCGCCCACTCGACGTCCACGTCGTGGCCGCGCTTCTCGCGCAGGCGCCGGGCCAGGCCGACGACCTCGACGAGGACGTCGTGCTCGGCCGGTTCGCGCTCCGGCCCTCCTGCCGTCAGCTCGGCCGAGTCGGTGCGCCGGGGTACGGCCACCCCGGCCACGAGCTCGTCGGCGAGGCCCTCGACGTACTCGACGGACACGAGGTCCCGGTCGCCGTCGAGGCCGGTGAACGCGACACCCGCGTAGGCCGGGCGCACCAGCCTCTGCACGATCACGGCGAGGCGGGGGGTGGGCGAGAAGAGACCGGCCCGGACGCGCGCGGCGACGGCCGGTGCCTCGTAGTACGAGCGCCAGCACTGCTCGACGGCGTCGACGACGGCCTCGACCCCGGTGACGCCGAGGACGGACTGGTGGATGCCGGCGAGACTGGAGCCCTCGGTGTCCTCGTCCAGGCCGGAGGACCGCACGGCCAGTTCGGTCTCCGTGCCCTCCAGGGCGGGGAACATCTCGTTCAGCCGGACGGTCAGCAGGGCGCGGGCGGCCTCGGGGAGCCGGATCTCGGCCCCGATCTTCTGGATCTTCGCGACGGAGTCGGTGAAGAAGGCGCCGACGGTGGCCTTCAGGTCGCCGAAGGCGTCGGCGAGCGCGGTGTTCTGCTCGGCGGTCAGCGCGTCGGTGAACTCACCGGCGGGTACGCAGAAGGCGGCCGGCACCCGGAAGTCGTGACTGGACGCGGACAGCTGGGCGAACTTCGGCCCCACCTCGGCCCCGTCGGCGCTGGCGCCCAGCCCGGGGAAGCGCTGGCGGGCGAACTGCTTGTCGAAGTCGACGTGGATGTCGCTGGAACGGGGCCCGACGGAACCCTGGTACTTGCCGTCGTACAGGACGATCTCACCCTGCGGGCGCCACCACATCATCTGGCCGATGTTGATGCCGGGATACACCCGGACCCGGTTCATGGTGTAGAGCTGCAGCGTCCACTGACCCGTGTAGCCGATGTCGCCCAGGCTGGCGGACAGGTTGATGAAGAGCCCGAGCCGGGCGACCGAGGAGCGGGCCGCGAACGTCGGCGCGTAGTGCTCGCTGCCCAGCACCTCGACGGTGTGCGCGAGGTAGAGGCGGCCGGGTTCCAGGACGAACCCGTCGTCCGGGATCGTGATCTCTTCGAATTCGTTCGTGCGCCGGGCGTCCAGCGGTGTGTCCCGGTAGGTCCGCAGGGTCCTGCCGAGACGGAAGTTGTAGCTGTTCGGGTTGACCTGCTCCGGAGTGAACGGCTCTATGGTGATGCGGCCGTTCGTCCGTTCTCGCTCGATCTCGGAACCGGTCAGAATCATGGGTCGTCCCGTTGCTCGTTCTCGGCGGATGGTCTGGGAGGGATCCGGAGGGGCCGGCGCGGACGCCGGCCGAAGGCGTGTCAGCCCCAGCCGGTGTCCGGGACGCGGCCCGTGAACGCGTACTCCCCGCCGTGGCTGCCGGCCGTGACGCCGCCCATGACGGACACCTCACATAAAGCGCGCATCGAAATGCCTTCTTCGGACGTGTGCTGATTGATTCCTGTTCACCCGCCCGTCGTGCGCACCCCCTTGTGCGACGGAACGGCGGGATGAATCACCATGCCAGAGCTCGCAGAGGCATGTGTGGGCAGAATGGAGCAGCAAGCTGCATGGCAGCATGCTGCCATGGCACGGACTGGGGGGAATGATGGGGAAAATCGCCAATGCGGACATAAGCGGAACACCGGAAGAGACACTACGGGCGGTGTATGAATATGCGCTGCAATGCGCCGCCGAACATACACTTTCGGCCAATTCCATCAGTGCGCGTACGGGTTGGCCCACCACTCAGGTGAATGAGGCCGTGCGGGAACTCATCGGCCTGGGACTGCTGCGGGGAGGCCCCGGGGACGAACTCCGGGCGGTGGCCCCGGAGGAGGCCGTGGCCGGGGTGGTCGGCCCCCTCGACCGCGACATCCGCACCCGCCGCGCTCTCGCGGAGCGGAAGCGGGAGTCGATCATGGCCTTCCTGCCGGTCTTCCAGTCGAGCCAGTACTCCCGGGAGCGGGAGAGCAGGTTCGAGGTGCTGGAGGACCTCGGCCAGGTCCGCGAGGTCATCACCGACCTGGCCGCGCGGTCCCGCACCGAGATACTCACGGCCCAACCGGGAGGAGGCCGCGACGAGGGAAGCCTCAGGGAGGCGGAGCCCCGGGACCGTGAGGTCCTGGACCGGGGTGTGCGGATGCGCGTCCTCTACCAGCACACCGCCCGCTTCAGCTCCTGCACGGCGGCCCACATCGATCACATGCTGGAACTGGGGGCGCAGGTGCGGACCCTGGACGACCACTTCAGCCGCCTGCTCGTCTTCGACGCGGAGACGGCCGTCATCTCCCTGGCCGCCAACCCCCTGGGAGCGGTGGTGGTGCGCGAGCCGCACACGGTCGCCTTCATCGTGGAGACCTACGAGCGGCTGTGGCTCTCGGCCGACCCCTGCACGGGCGCCCCCGCCGCGCGGGCCGGGGTCGCCGGCGACGTCCGGCAGGCCATCGTCCGCCTCCTCGTCGAGGGCATGACGGACGCCTCCATCGCATCGCGCCTGGGGATGTCGGTGCGCACCTGCCGCCGGCACATCGCCGACGTGATGGAGGAGTTGGGGGCCCAGAGCCGCTTCCAGGCCGGTTACCTGCTAGCGTCCCCGCCCAGCGGGACCGACGATGCGCACGCGTAGGCACGTCGGCATGCCTCCGCGACCATCCGGGCAGAACTGAGCGACCGCATCCGCATGGGAACGACAGGGAGGCATGTTGACGAGGCATCAGGGGACCTACGAGGCGCTACCGCACGGGCGGGCGCAGGTGCACGGGCAGGTGCACGCCGGCTTCGAGGGTGTGCGCGAGGCATTCGCGCACGTGGTGCGGGAGCAGCCCCGGCCGACCGGGCTGCAACTGGCGGTCCACCGCGACGGGGTGCGCCTCGTGGACCTCTGGGCAGGCCCCGGGGTCGACGGGGACACCCTGACCGGCGTGTTCTCGGTGAGCAAGGGGGCCGCGTACATCGTCGTGGCCCTGCTCGTCCAGGACGGCGTGCTCGACCTGGACCGGGCGGTCTCCGCGTACTGGCCGGAGTTCGGCCAGGCCGGCAAGGAGCGGATCACGCTGCGGCAGGTGCTCGCCCACCAGGCGGGTGTGGTCGGTGTCGACGAGGTGTTCACGATCGAGGAGCTGGCCGACGACCGGCTCATGGCCGGACGCCTCGCCGCGCAGGCCCCGTACTGGACACCCGGAACGGCCTTCGGCTACCACGGGCTCGTCATCGCCGCCCTCCTGGGCGAGGTCGTCCGCAGGGTCACCGGGCGGAGCCTGCAGGACTGGTGGGAGACGCGTGTCCGGCGGCCCAGCGGCGCCGACTTCTTCCTGGGACTCCCCGAGGAACTGGAGCCCCGCTACCTGCCGGTGACCCCCGCGGTGCCCGAGCCGGGTGCCGAGGAGCCCGCGCAGGAGTCGCGAAGGCTCGGCGAGATCGCCTTCAGCACGGTTCACCTCCCGGACCTCTCGCCCTTCCCGAACTTCCGGCTCACCAGGGCCCTCGGTCAGGGTTCGGCGGGCGGCGTGGCCTCCGCCCGGGGGGTGGCGGCCGCCTACGCCGCGACCATCGGCGCCCTGGACGGCGCAGCCGCGCTGCTCGCCCCGGACACCATCGAGACGTTCACCCGGATCCACTCGGAGGGGACCGACCTGGTGGGCGGCGGCGAGAGCAGCTTCGCCCTGGGGTTCCAGCCCCTCGGCGAGCGTCACCCGGCGCTGGGCGCGGACGCCTTCGGCCACGGGGGCGCGGCCGGTGCGATGGCGTTCGCGAGCCCCTGTATGAGCCTGAGCTACGCCTACGTCCGGAGCCGGTTCGCCCTCGGGGACAGCGCGGACGAGGAGAACACCCTGCTGATCGACGAGGTGGTCTCGGCCGTCCGCGGCCGCGGGTAGGACCACCCGGCGTCCGGTGCCGGCGATGTCCGGCCCGGAACGCCCTTCCGCCCCCGGTCGAGGGGCGCCGCCGTCACGAGCGGCGAGGCCGGTCCCGTCCCGGCGCCACGGCACGGCCCGCGCGGGCCCACGCCGCGGGGCACGCCCGCGCATCCGGGGGCGCCCTGATTCCTACCTGTCCGGACGGGCGAGCCAATATCATCGACCGGGCGGTGCCCCCACAAGGGGCCTGTCCGGCGGACACGGGGGCGAGACATGCATACAGAAGGAACGAAATCACCAGAGGCGATACCCGGGGCTGAGGACCTGCGCTTCGGGATCCTCGGGCCGCTGGAGGCGTCGGCCGGCGGGACGAGGCTCTCGTTGGGCGGGGCGGTCCAGGAGCGGGTGCTGTCCGTCCTGCTCCTGGAGCCCGGCCGGGTGGTGCCCATGCCCCGCCTCGTCGAGGCGGCCTGGGAGAACGACCCGCCGGCGACCGCCTCGCACCAGGTGCGCAAGGCGGTCTCCGACCTGCGGCGCCGCATCCCCGGTGACGGGGTCATCTCCACCGAGGGCAGCGGCTACCGCATCACCGTGACCGCCGCGCAGCTCGACCTGCTGGAGTTCAACGACCGCGTCAGGGCCGCCGAGGAGGCCCTGCGCGAGGACCGGCGGCCCGAGGCGGCCGCCGAACTGGAGGCCGCGCTCGCGCTGTGGCACGGGGCGGTCCTCTCCGGCCAGGGCGGAGCGGTCATCGAGTCGGCCGCCACCGTGCTGGAGGAGCGCCGGCTGGTGGCCACGGAGGACCTCTTCGACCTGCGGCTGGCACTCGGCCAGAGCGGCGAGCTCGTCGCCGACCTCAGGACCCTCGTCGCCGCGCACCCGCTCCGCGAGACCTTCCACGGTCACCTCATGCTTGCCCTGTACCGCACGGGGCGGAAGGCCGAGGCGCTGAACGAGTACGCCCGGGTCCGCGAGATCCTCGCCGACGAGCTGGGCGTGGACCCGGGCCCCCCGCTGGCCAAGCTCTACGAGGACATCCTGCGGGACGAGCCCGGACTGCTCCTGGCGCAGCCGCCACCGCCCGCCCAGGAGAGACCCCCGGCCCAGCCGCTCGCGGTCTGCACCCTGCCCGAGCCCCTGCCCGACTTCACCGGCCGCCAGCGGGAACTGACCGAGCTGCTGGGCTACGCCCGCGCGTCCGACGCCGGCGACCGCTCCACCGTCGTCGTGGCCGTCGACGGCATGGGCGGCTCGGGGAAGACCTCGCTCGCGGTGTGGGCGGCCCACCAGCTCGCCGACCGGTTCCCCGACGGCCAGCTCTACGTGGACCTGCGGGGCTTCACACCGGGCGAACAGCCCCCGGTGCCGCCCGGCGCGGCGCTCGACCACCTGCTGCGCTCCTTCGGCGTCAGCGACGACCGCATCCCCGGTGACCCCCAGGCCAGGGCACACCTGTGGCGGGCCACCGTCGCCGGCCGCAGACTGCTGCTGCTCCTGGACAACGCGGCCCACGCCGAACAGGTCATCCCGGTGCTCACCGCCTCCCCGGGCTGCCTCATCCTGATCACCAGCCGCTCCCGGCTGCTCGACCTCGACGGGGTCAACTGGGTCTCCGTCGGCCTGATGACGCCTCAGGACAGTGCCGCCCTGGTCGCGGCGACGCTCGGGGCGGACCGGGTCGAGGCCGAACCCGAGTCGGCGGCCGAGCTGGCCGAGCTCTGCGGACACCTGCCCCTGGCCCTGCGGATCGCCACCGCCCGGCTGCGCAACCGCTCCTCGTGGACGCTGCGCTACCTCGCCGAACGCCTCCGGGACGAGACCCGCAGGCTCGACGAGCTGCGCTCCCCGCAGCGCAGTGTCGCGGCGACGCTGCACCTGTCCTACATGGCGCTCAACGTGCGGCAGCGGGCCGCGTTCCGCACCCTGGGACTCCACCCGAGCACCGGGATCGACGTGTATTCGGCGGCCGCCGTGCTCGGCACCGACGTCCACGACGCCGAGTCGACCCTGGAGATCCTGCTGGACATGCGGCTGGTGCAGCAGCCGGGGGTCGGCGTCTACACCCTGCACGACCTGGTCCGCAGCTTCGCCCGGAGCCTGTTCGGGCCCGGGACGGCCGACCAGGACTCGGCGGCGGTGGAACGGCTGCTCGGCTACTACCTCACGGCGACGGACGTCGCCTGCCGGACCCTCTTCCCGGGCCGGGAGCAGCGCGACACCGGCATCCCGCCGTACGAGGGGAGCCTGCCGCCCCTCGCGGACGCCGAGGCGGCGCGCGCCTGGTTCGACCGTGAGCACAGCGGGCTGCTGGCGGCCGTCTCCCTGGCGGAGCTGAACGGGCTGCACCGGCACACCGTCTGCCTCACCCGCAACCTCAGCTTCCATCTGAACGCGCGCGGCCAGTTCGACGAGATGTGGGACGTCTGCCGGACCGCGCTGACCGCCGCCCGCGGGCTGGGCGACGCGCATCTCCTCTGCGTCACCCTGTCGAACGTCGGGGTGGCCTGCTGGAAGGTGGGCCGGTTCGAGAGCGGGCTGGAAGCCGCGCAGGAGGCCAGGGAGGTCGCCCTGTCCCTCGGTGACCGGCGCATCCAGGCCCACAGCGAGTCGACCATCGGACTGCTGGCGTCGATGCTCGGCCGCTACGAGGAGGCCCTCACGCTGCTGAGCGAGGCCGTGGCCAGGTCCGAGAAGCTGGGTGCCACCCGCGCGGAGGCCGAGGGGCTGTCCACGCTGAGCACGCTGTACGAGAAGTGGGGCCGGTACGCCGAGGCCGCGCAGACCGCCCGCCGGTCCCTGGAGATCAGCCGCGAGCTCGGCTACCACGGGAACCTGGTCATGGCGCTGACGGACCTCGCCTTCGCCCAGGTGGGCCTCGGCGAGCTGGAGGAGGCCGACGCGAGCCTGGAGGAGGCGCGACGGCTGAGCGAGATGCGCACGGCTCCGGGGGATGTCGGTCTGGTGCTGGCGCTGTCCGCCCACGTGGCACACGCCCGGGGCAGGACCGCCGACGCCGAGGGCTTCGCGGTGCGGGCGCTGGAACTGTCACGCACCGGTGCCACTCCGGTGCGGCTGGCGGAGGTGGAGAACATCATCGGCCACCTGCGGGGCGCGCTGGGTGATCACGCGTCGGCCCTGGAGCTGCACCGACACGCCCACCGTGCCGCGGTGGACATGGGCTTCCGCTCGGAGGAGGCGTCCGCTCTCACCGGTCTCGCCCGGTCCCTGGAGCTGCTCGGCGACGCGGAGGCGGCCGAGGAGCGTCTGGCCGAGGCCGGCCGTCTGTACGCGCTCATGGGTGTCCGGAACCCGCGGGCCGTGTCGGCCTGAGCGGGCGGGCGCGTTCAGGGGGAGACGGGCGGGGTGGCGGGGCCGGCGTTGTTGGCGAGCACCACCGTGGCGCCGGTCGCTCCGCTGCCGGGCACGTCGTTGGCGGTGACCACGGTGAGCGCGAGCCCGGTCATCATCAGGGCCGCGATCACACCGGCGACGCCGCGTGCGGTCCGGACCGGGTTCGTGTTCGAGGTCTCGCTCATGTTCGCGCTCCTGGGAGGTCTGCGGTACGGGATGAGCGGTTCGGGCTTCCGGCCCGCTCTCGATGGATCCCAAGGTGCCCGGAGCCGTTCCTGAGCGGTTACCGCGTCGTTCCCGCCGTCAGGGAAGCGACCAGGAACGGTGTCCTGGTCATCTCCACGGGGCGGGGACCGTCCGCCGTCAGCGCCATGCTCGTCCGCATACCTCCCGATTCGTGGCCGATCAGGTCCAGCACACTGCGCACCATCTCGCGGACGCCGCCCCGCTCCGGCGCCCCGAAGGGCGCGACCGAGTCGGGCCAGGAGATGTCCAGCAGGAGGTGCATGCCGTCCACGGACACCGTGTCGACGTGGCACACCGGTGCCGGGCCGTCGTCGCCCGTCGCGGTGGGCGGCGCCGGGGAGTCGTCGAGGAGCTGCCGCAGTTCGGCCCTGTCCGGGAGCCAGGTGCCCGTGTCCGCCCGCGGGGGGACGAGGCCCCGGACGAAGTCGAGCACGGCCGGCTCGGCGTCGCCGCCGCACAGGACGAAGTCGATGCCGTGCTCGGCGCCGACGTCGGCGGCCAGCTCCCTCAGGGTCCGGGCCGGGTCCTCGTCGGTCAGCGTCCGCTCCGGCGGCACACCGTGGTCGGCCCCGGACGGGGTGCCGCCGGAGCGGTGGAGCGCCCAGGCCTCCAGCCCGGTGTCCGATACGGCACGGACCAGGCCGGCGTCGGGGGTCAGCAGCAGGACTCTGCGGGGATGACGCATCATGACCGCCTCGTTCGTGGGCCGGCTCCGCCGGACGGGCCCGGGCCGCCGGTGGTGGTGTCGTGCAGGTGTCCGGCGGCCAGCGCCGCGTACAGGGCGGCTCCCGGGCCGAGCACGGACTCGTCGAAGTCGGCGAGCGGGGAGTGGTTGTCGGGCGCCGTCGCCGGGTCGGCGCCGGGAGCCGTGGCACCGAGGAAGACCATCGCGCCGGGTATCTCGTCCACGATGCGGGAGAAGTCCTCCGACCCCGTCATCGGCCGGCGCAGGGTCTCGTAACCGTCCTCACCGAAGAGCTCGGAGACGGTACGGGCGACGGTGTCCACCGCGGCCGGGTCGTTGACGGTGACCGGGTACAGGGGCTGCCACCGCACCTCCGCCTCGATCCCGTGCGCGGCGGCCACGCCGTGGCACACCTCCGCCAGGACCCGCCCGGCCCGCTCCCGGGCCTCGGGGGAGAAGGTGCGGACGGTCGTCTCGAAGACCGCGGTGTCCGGGATGATGTTGTTCTGGGTCCCCGCGTGGAAGGAGCCGGTCGTCACCACGACCGGATCGAAGACGTCGAACGCGCGGGTGACCCTGGTCTGCATCGCCACGACCATCTCGCACGCGGCTGGCACCGGGTCCTTCGCCGAGTGCGGCATGGCCCCGTGCCCGCCGGCCCCGCGGACGGTGACGGTCAGGTTGTCGACGGCGGCCATGGTCGGGCCGCCCCGGGCGCTGAACCGGCCCGACGGCCGCCCGGACGCGGTGACGTGCAGGGCGTAGGCCGCCACCGGCCGGGTCCCCGACGCGTCCAGGATCCCTTCCTCCAACATGTGGTGCGCCCCGTCGTGGCCCTCCTCGCCGGGCTGGAACATCAGGACGACGTCACCGGCGAGACGGCCCCGGTGGTGGGAGAGCAGCCGGGCGGCGCCGGCCAGCATGGCGGTGTGCAGGTCGTGCCCGCAGGCGTGCATGGCGCCGTTGCCCGCCGCGAAGTCCAGTCCGGTGCGTTCGGTCACCGGTAACGCGTCCATGTCGCCCCGCAGGAGCACCGTCGGGCCGGGCCGGGCACCGCGCAGCACGGCGGTCACGGAGCTCAGCCGCCGCCCCGTGGTGATCTCCAGCCCCAGCCCGTCCAGTGCCCGGAGCACCGCCTCCTGGGTGTGCGGCAGGTCCAGACCCACCTCGGGCCTGGCGTGCAGGGTCCGCCGCAGCCGGACCAGGTCGCCCTGGACCTCTCGCGCGTCGTCCAGCAGTCCGTCGGTGGGACACCGCCCGCTCATCGCGCCACCACTTCCCGCAGGCGGGCCGCGCCGCGGCTCTCCGGCTCGGCGTGGATGACGTCGGCCAGCCGCCGCACGCCCTCGCGGACCTGGCTCACGGAGGGGTAGGAGTAGGAGAGCCGAAGATTCCGCTCGCCGCCCCGGGTGTGGAACCCGGTGCCCGGCACGTAGGCCACCCCGCCGTCGATCGCCCGGGGCAGCATCGCCCGCGCGTCGAGGTTCCCCGGCAGGGTCAGCCAGACGAAGAACCCCCCGGCGGGCACCGTCCAGGACACCCCCTCCGGCATGGTGGCGGCCAGCTCGCCGAGCATGGCGTCCCGGCGGTCGCGGTAGAGGTTCCGCGCCAGGGCGAGGTGCCCCTGCCAGGACCTGGTCTCCAGGAAGCGGCTCACCGTCCGCTGGGTGAGCCGGGAGTGGGAGAGCATCGCGCTCTCCGCGGCGAGGACCAGCTTCCCGGTCACGGTGCGAGGGGCACGGACCCAGCCCACGCGCAGTCCGGGCGCCAGGGTCTTGGAGAACGAGCCCAGGTAGATCACCCCGTCGGGGGCGTCGGCGCACAGGGCCCGGTGCGGACGCTCGCCGAAGTGCAGCAGGCCGTACGGGTTGTCCTCGACGACCAGGACGCCGGCCCGCCGGCAGACCTCCAGGACCTCCGTGCGCCGGTCCGCGCCCAGCACCAGGCCGGTGGGGTTCTGGAAGGTCGGCACCGTGTAGAAGAACTTGGCCGGGCGCCCCTCGGCGGCGAGCAGGGCGAAGGTGTCGGCCAGGGCCTGGGGGACCACCCCGTCGCGGTCCATGGAGACCTCGACGACCCGCGCCTGGTGGGCCGCGAAGGTGCTGAGCGCGGTGACGTAGGTGGGGCCCTCGGTCACCACGCTGTCCCCGGGGTTCACGAAGACACGGGTCACCAGGTCCAGCGCCTGCTGCGAGCCGACCGTGACCAGCACCTCGTCCGGTGTCGCCTCGACACCCTCGGCCGCCATGACCTCGCACATCCGCTCCCGCAGCGCCAGGTCGCCCTGCGCGGAGCCGTACTGGAGGACGCTCGGCCCCTCGGCGGCGAGCACCTCCTGAAGGACGGCGCCCAGCGCCTCCGCGGGCAGCGCCTCCGGGCTGGGCATCCCCCCGGCGAGGGAGACGACGTCCTCCCGGGCGGCCATCGAGAACAGCGCCCTGGTCTCGGAGGGCACCATCCGGTGCGTCCGGTCGGCGAAGAGCAGCGGCGGGGAGGGCACCGTATCCGGGGGCGAGGACGGCTGGAACGAGAGCATGACGTCTCCTGGTGGCTCGGGCGAAGGCGGGGGAGTGCGCGGTCGGGGCGCGGCGGCTCAGGCGGCGGGCGTCAGCTCCGGCTGCCGCTGGGCCTCGTCCGCGGCCTTGTCCGCGGTCCGGGGGCGGAAGCGCAGCGCGCCCCACAGGCCGCAGGCCGCGAACGGCACCAGCAGGGCGGCGATGGTGAGGAAGGCGGCGGTGAGCGACTGGCGTGCGGCGAGGCCGACCACGGGCATCAGGGCGGCCGTGCCGACACCGATCGCCAGCAGCCGCAGCGATGCCATCTTGGCCTTGTCCACGGGACCGGCGTGCTGCTGGAGGAGGGTCAGGAGCAGCGTGATGGCGTTCAGGTTGGCGAAGCCGGCCAGGAAGAACCCCGCGTAGTGCAGGGCCGGGGTGGTGGTGTAGGCCAGCCCCGCCGCGATCAGCGCCTGGAGCGACACCCAGACCGGCAGCAGCGGCAGGCGCACCGTCCAGCGGGTGAAGGCGGTCGCGGCGATCATCCCGGCGCCCAGTGTGCCCTCCAGGGCCGACACGGCCCACGACTGCCCGCCGTGCCAGGCGTCGACCAGGGGCACCACGAGGGTGGAGAGGCCGTAGGAGTACACGAAGTCGCCCGCGCACATCACCACCATGGCGAACACGACCACCTCGTGGCGGTGCCTGCTGAAGAGTCCCGCCCAGTCCCGGAGCATCTCGGGCAGCGCCGAGCGCAGGGTGCTCTCGCGCAGCCGTCCCGCCGACTCCTGACGCGGTGCCCGCAGCCGCGAGACCACCAGGGCCGCCACCAGGGAGACCACCACGTCGACCAGGAGCGCCTGGGTGGCCGTGCCGATCATGAGGACCAGGCCGAGCGCCGCCATGCCGATCAGGCTGCCGGCCTGGATCGCGATGCCGATGAGGCTGTTGAAGGCCACGGCGCGGTCCCCCGCGATGTGGTGCGCGGTGAACTTGAAGAAGGCGGTGCGCTGCACGTTGTCGAAGACCGCCAGGAACACGGCGGCCGTCCCCACCACGCCCACCACCCCACCGTCGCCGGTGGAGAGCGCCACCACGATGACACCCACCGTCAGCGCGCGCAGGAGACTGCACAGGACGTAGACGATCCTGGAGTCGAAGGCGTCGACGAGCGGCCCCGAGAAGGGGAGCACCGCCACCGCCCCCAGACCCTGGAGGGCGAAGATCATGGCGAACGCCTGGGCGTCGCCGGTCTGCTGGAACAGTGTCTGGCCGAGTGCCAGCGTGTACAGGCCCATGCCGATGCTGGAGACGAGCATCGAGCCGAGCATGGTGCGCGCCGTGGTGTCCCGCAGGATCATGACGTCACCCGGACCATCGCCTTGCCGGTGTTGCCACCGTCGAGCATCCCCAGGAAGGCGTCGACGATCCCGTCGAAGCCCTCGGTGACCGTGTGCCGGTCGGTGACCGTGCCGGCGGCGAGAGCCGGAAGCAGGAACCGCTCCAGCTCCTCCTGCGCGTCACGGTGGTTGCGGACGAGGAAGCCCTCCAGCCTGACGCTCTTCTCGACCAGGTCGAACAGGTTGCGGGGCGCGGCCGGGGGCTCGGCCGAGTCGTACTGGGCGATGGCGCCGCACCAGGCGATCCGCCCGTACTCGCGCATCGCGCCGATCGCGGCCTCCAGGTGCCCGCCGCCCACGTTGTCGACGTACACGTCGATCCCGTCGGGCGCCGCCTTCGCCAACTGCTCGGGGAGCCGCCCGGCCCGGTGGTCGAACGCGGCGTCGAAGCCCAGCTCCTCCGTCAGCAGGCGGACCTTGGCCGGGGAACCCGCGCTGCCGACGACCCGCCCGGCACCCATGAGGCGTGCCAGCTGCCCCGCCGCGCTGCCCACGCCCCCGGCCGCCGCGGAGACGTACACCGTCTCACCGGGGACGAGCCGGGCGATCCGGGCGAGGGCGACGTAGGCGGTGAGCCCCGTGCCGCCGAAGATGCCCAGGTACGTCTCGGGCGGTACGCCGGGCACCTGCGGCAGGACGCGTACGTCCTCGGGCCGCACCACGGCGTGGGTGCGCCACCCCTGGCGGTGGAACACCAGGTCCCCCTCGGCCAGTCCGCCCGTCCTGGAGTCGGTCACGCGGCCGATGGAGCGGCCCTCCAGCGGGGTGGACAGCTCCCAGTCCCCGTCCATGTTCTCGCGCATGTACGGGTCGACGGAGAGCAGGACGTTCTCGACCAGCGCGGTGCCCGGCTCCGGGACCGGCACCGGCTCCTGGGTGAACCGGAACTCGGCGCCGGTCGGCCGGCCGTCGGGCCGGCTCACCTGCTGGACGAAGCGTGCCGTCTGTGACATCAGGGGACTCCAGGAATGTGCGGGTGGGAAGGGCGGAGAGGGGCGGTGGGGGGTGGGCCGTGCCGGTGGAGCCGTCACCCCAGCCGGCGGTCGATGACGGTCCGGATCTTGCCGCTGACCGCGTTCCGCTCCAGCGCCCCCTCGGGGTGGCACTCGACGACGAGTTCGAACATCCGCAGTCCCCCGCCGTAGAGGGTGGTGTCACCCAGGGGGGCGATGGCCTCGGTGAGCGCGGCCCGCAGGACCTCGGGGTCCAGGTCGTCGCGCGACTCGGTGCGCAGCACGAGCGTCTCGGTGCCCTCCCGCGTCATCAGTTCCGCCTGGAGCTGGGACACCCGGAAGGGTTCCAGCACCGCGAAGATGTCTCCGTAGAGCACGGTCGCCGACTTGAACTTCAGCAGGCCGTCGCTGCGCCCGAGGTACTCCAGCACGCGTCCGGACACCCCGCAGGGGCAGTCACGGACGTCCACCCGGCCCATGTCACCGATGCGGTAGCGGATCAGCGGTCCCTCGAACTTCTGCATCGAGGTGATCAGCAGGTGCCCGGTCTCCCCGTCCGGCAGGGGCAGGTCGTCCTCACCGACGACCTCGACGAGGTTGTAGTCGTCGTTGACGTGGTGCAGCGTGCCGCCGAGCCGGTCGCACTGGTAACCGATCTGCGCGCCGTCGTTGGCGGCCAGGATGCTCGTGATGGAGCGCGTGCCGAGTTCGTCGCGCAGCCACTGCTTGTCGGACTCGGTCATGGGGGTGCCGCCGTAGACGACCTTCTCCAGGCGCAGCCCGGGGTCCCTCCGCCTCGCCTCGCGGAGCAGCGGCAGGACCACGGCGGGCTGGCCCAGCAGGACGTTCACCGAGAAGTCGCGGGTCAGCATCAGCATCATGTCCGCGGTGACCTGCTGGCCGGCCGAGAATGCCTCCACCCGCATCCGGGTCAGCTCGCTCGACGTCGTCATCAGTCCGCCGTAGAGGCTGCCCCCGACCAGCGCGTTGAGGACCCGGTCACCGTTGTGGATGCCCAGTGCCCGCAGCAGGGGGATGGCCTCGCGGACCATGTTCTCCCAGTCGGTCCGCGAGTACACGATGTACCGCGGCTCCCCGCCGGAGGCCCCGCTGCGCAGCACCTCGCCGCTCGGGACGTCACCGCTGGACATGGCCCGGGCGCGGGGCAGCGAACCGGCTTCCAGCGCCTCCTTCTCCAGGACGGGCAGCCGGGCCAGGTCGGCCATCCCGTCGACCCGCGGCAGGTCGGCGTAGTGAGCCGTGCGGCGGGCCATTCCGACGAGGTAGCGGATGCGGGCGTCCATGCGCGCGGCCCTGTCGGGGTCGCCGTGGCGCGCGGCGTCCAGCGAGGTGCCGGCCAGGTAGACGGAGGTGAACAGCTCGCGGAACCACGGCGAGCGGCAGTCGAGGTCCGCGACGGGGGCCTGCGGGCCGTCCGCGCCGGGCCTGGGCCGGATACGGACGGAGGGCACCCCCGGGCGACCGGAGCCCGCGAACAGCTCGCCCGAGGCGGTCGCCGAGTCGCCGGCGAGCACCACGAGGTCCGGAACGGTGACCAGGACGCCCTCGGCCGGCTCCCCGGGCTCGGCGGTGTCCGCGGCGGGCAGCGGGAAACCGGGCTCGCGCAGCACGTCGAACACCGCGCGCCACAGACCGGGGCGGGAGGTGCGGACGGTGACCGGGTTGCCCATGGCCCAGGCCAGCAGCAGACCGCGGAGGGTGTTGCCGGCCCTGGTGTCGTCGAGGAGGACGTGGCCCACCGGCGTCTGCTCCCAGACGTCCCCGGTGTCGGTCAGCGGGCGGTAGGGGAACTGGCTCAGACCGCCGAGTGACTCGTCGAGCGCCTGCGCCAGCGCCTCCATGTCGAACAGGCAGCCCAGGTCGAGGAGGTCGTTCTCCTTCAGGAGGCGGGCGACCGCGGACCCCGTGTCGGAGGCCAGGTCGCGCTGGACACGGCCCACGGCCAGCAGCAGGTCGGTCGGGTAGTGGCGTGTCATGCCGCGCTCCCCAACTCGGCGGGGACACCGGAACGGGAGGAGACGGCGATGCCGTCGGCGCAGGCGCGCAGGAACCGCCCCAGCTCCTCGGCGTCGGTGTGCGAGGCCTCGATGAACACAGGGCACTCCCATTCCTGGTAGGTGATGTGGCCGGGCAGCGGCCGGTCGGAGGGCAGGACGTACAGCCGGTCCACACACGGGTGGTCGGCGAGGCCCGCGGGGAGCACGACCTCGGCCGTGCCGGCGGGGAGGTGGTGGCCGGGGAAGGCCAGCCAGCCGTGGTAGCGGCCGCTGGGCGGCGCCGACGGCGGACGCTCCAGCCCCAGCCGTACGGCGATCTCGTGGGACGGCAGGTGGACGCCGTAGCGCCGCTCGTGCGCGGTGACCACGCCGGCCCCGCCGACCCGGTTGGCGACCTCCAGGAAGACCAGTTCGTCGGAGGCCGTGTGGAAGGCCTCCAGGTGGACGCAACCGTCCTCGATGCCGAGGGCGACCGCGACCTCCCGCGCGAGGTCGCGGTGCGCCTCGGTCAGCGGGATCTGGTGCGAGCCGAGCGGCAGCCCGCCCGCGAACTCCACCGGCTTGTTGACGTACCGGCTGGTCGCCAGCTCCAGGAAATCGCCGTCCCGCATCAGGCCGTCGATGTGCAGGATGTCGCCCTCGATGTGCTCCTCGAGCTGGTAGTCCCCCGGGGCGGGCAGCTTGCGGTAGGCGCTGAGCGCCTCACGGGCCGTCTCCAGCACCATGACGCCCTCGCTGGAGGCGCCGGCACGCGGCTTGAGCACGGTCTTCCCGCTCCACGGCAGCGGCCCGCAGGCGGGCGGCACGCCCACGAAGCGGGGGTGGCGGATCCCCGACCCCGCGAGGGCCTCCTTCATCCGGACCTTGTCCCGCACCAGCTCGACGCGGGCCGCCGAGGGGCCGGGCAGCCCCAGGTGGCGGCGGATGTGCACCGCCTCGAGGATCCCGAACTCCGAGAGCGACAGCACCTTCTCGTAGCCGTCCGACGGTTGCACGCGGGCCGTCACGCCCTCGACCAGGTCGTCGTCCTCACCCAGCGGGAGGCGCGAGCAGCGCAGATCGCCGGGGATCTGCCGCAGCGACGCGGGACGGCCGACGTACGTCACGTCGTGCGCGTCGTGGTCGATGCCGAGGTGGTAGGAGATCTTGCGGTAGGGGACCTGGTGGACAACGAGGATCTTCATCCGGAGTACTCCAAGGCTGTGACGCCCCAGCTGAATCCCATGGCACTGGTGGCCAGCAGGATCAGATCCCCCTCACGGAGCTTCTTCTCCCCCATGAGGTCGTCCAGGGCGATCAAGGTGTCGGCTCCGCCCATGTGGCCGAGCCTTCCGTAGTTGAAAACGCTGCGTTCCGCGGGGATGCCGAGGGTCTTCAGCAGACGTTCGTGCATCCCCTTGTCGCCCTGGTTGATCAGGAACCAGGCGATCTCGTCGATCTCGCGCCCCGTCACCGTCAGGGTCTCGCCGACAAGGCGGGTGAAGTTCTCCACGTAGGCGGTCGCGAGACCCCGCCGGTGCTCGCCCCGGCGGATGACGACACGGCCGTCGCGCCACTCGCCGTGGTAGTAGTCGGACCAGCGGGGATCGGTGCGCATCGCCGAGTGGAGGACCCTGAAAGAACAGCCGTCATCCGCCAGCAGTACCGCCGCGCCCGCATCACCGAAATTGAAGAGCGCCTTGGAATCCGGGTCACCGTAGTCCACCATCCTGCTCAGCCGGTCCCCGAGGAGGACCAGCGTGTACGCGCCCGGCCGGGACGAGTCGGCCGCCAGCCGGATCGCCGTCAGGCCCGCGTTGCAGAAGTTGCCGATCTCGTAGCAGTGCGCGTTCCTGATGTCGAGTTCATCGGCCACCTTGGCGGCCGGCGACCAGAACGGCACGTCCCACTCGCCGGAGCCCGCGTAGATCACCTCCCGGATGGCCGACCGGTCGGTACCGAGCCGGTCCAGCAGCCGGGAGGCCGCCCGCGCGGCCAGGGCCGAGGACGCCTCCCCTTCCGCGAGGACCGGGAACGACTCGGTGTGGGTGATGGCCGCGAGATCCGCGACGGGCACGCCCGAGACCAGGTGCATGTCCCGGATGTCCGCCGTCGCGGACGGGAAGCAGACGTCGAAATCGACTATGCCGCCCACGGTTCCCTCGCCTCGATGCTCACGCGGTGCACGGTGCGGTCCACACCGGGCGCGACCGCGGTGGCCGCGTGGTAGGTGAGCTCGCACTTCCAGACCACCAGGTCACGCGGGGTCCACCGGTGCTCGTACACGTGGGCGGGGTCCTGGATCAGCTGGTCGAGCAGGGCGAAGAACTCCTCGTTCTCGTTCGCGTCGAAGCCGATCACCCGCTCCATGTACTCCGGGGCGCCGTACACGTAGCGGCGGCCGGTGGTGGGGTCCGTCTTGACCAGCGGGTGCTGGACGGGCGGGTGCTGCTCCTCCACCAGTGCCTTGAACTCGGCGATGGACAGGCCCGCGTGCTCGGACGAGATCCGCTGGCGCTTGGAGACGGTGTGCACCGCGATGCGGCCCTCGACCTTCTCCTTCCACTCCTGGGGCAGGCGGTCGTAGACGTCGGCCGCGTTGGCGTAGAGGGTGTGGCCGCTGGTGCCCGGGACGTCGACCCCGTGCAGCATCGTGTAGGGCGGCGCCTCCTGCTGGTAGGAGGAGTCCTGGTGCCAGAAGTTGCCGACCCGGGCGACACCGATCGCCATGTTGTTCTTCTTCGCGTTCGAGGAGATCATGATCTCCTCGTGCTCCGGGTGGCGGTACTTGGCCATCAGGAAGGGCTTGGGCCGGCCGATGCGGCTCGCCAGCTCGATCTGCTGCTGCGGGGTGATGTCCAGGGAGCGGATGACGACGAGCTCCCGCTCGTGCAGCAGCGTGGTCACCTTGTCCCAGAGCACCGGGTCCAGGAGGTCCTCGTACGTCGCCCCGGTCATCTCCGCCCCGATGAAGGGCGTGAGGTCGTTGATCCGGACAGCGCTCTCGGTCTCGGTCATGGTCATGTCGTCTTGTCTCCTTGCGTGGAAAAAGGGGAACCGCTTCAGCTGGGGTCGTCCGCCAGGCACTGCGCGAGCGCCTCGACGAACCGGTCGATCTGCTCCTCGGTGCGGAAGGGCGCCACGGTCACGCGGAAGCGCTCGCCGCCCTTCGGCACCGACGGGAAGTTGATGGGCTGCACGTAGACGGAGAACTCCTCCAGCAGCCGGCGGGAGATGCGCTTGACCCGCTCGCCGCCCGGTACCAGGACCGGGACCAGGTGGGTGGGCGCGGGGACGTGGGTGATGCCCGCCTCCGTGAGCCGGCGGCGCATCAGGTCGGCGTTGGCGGCCAGTTCGGCCCGCATGGCGACGCCCTCGGGGCCCCGGATCACGGAGAGGCTCGCCAGGACGGCGTCCAGGGAGGCCCGCGGGATGGTCGTGGTGAAGATGAACCCCGGGGCGTGGGACCGCACGTAGTCCAGCGGCACGTCGGGACCGGCGACGTAACCGCCGGTGCTGCCCACGGCCTTGCCGAACACCCCCTGGACGAAGGTCGCCCGGGTCTCGCCGATCGCCTCGCAGATACCGGCTCCGGTCGGCCCGGAGACGCCGATCGCGTGGGTCTCGTCCAGGTAGGTCTGCGCGTTGTAGCGCTCGGCCAGGTCGCAGATCTCGCGGATGGGCGCGATGTCGCCGTCCATCGAGTACACCGACTCGAAGACGATGAGCTTCGGGCGGTCCAGGGGCTGGGCGGCGAGCGCGAGTTCCAGGTCCGTCAGGTCGTTGTGGGGGAAGATGTACTTGGCGTTGCCCGAGGTCCGCACGCCCTCTATGAGGGAGCGGTGGTTGAGCGCGTCCGAGAAGACCATGGTCTCCGGTTCGGCCCGCAGGAGGGTGGTCAGGGTCTCCACGTTGGCGACGTAACCGCTGGTGAAGACCAGCGCCCGCTCCTTGCCGTGCCAGAGGGCGAGCAGTGCCTCCAGCTCCACGTGCGCCTCGCTGGTGCCCGCGATGTTCCGGGAGCCCCCGTTGCCGGTGCCGTGCCGCAGGACGGAGGCGATCTGGGCCTGCATCACGTCGGGGTGCTGGCTCATGCCCAGGTAGTCGTTGGTGCACCACACCTGGATGCGGCGTCCCTGGTGCAGCGCGTGCCCCCGGTCCTCCGCGAGGTAGGAGCAGGCGACGAAGTCACGGTAGAGGCCTTCCGCCTTCAGCTGGTCGAGGCCGGTCCGCAGGCCGGCGTACGCGTCCGCTGCGTGGGGCGGAGCAAGAGTGGAGATCACGGTGCTGGCCTCTCGGGTCGGGTGACTCGGTCTGGAGACACCATGGATCCCGCTGTTCCCGTTCCGGTCCCGGCTCCGTCCCGGCCCTCCCGGGTACCGGTGCGGGCGGGGTCCCGGCGGGCTGTCGGTCGCAGCGGATACCGTCGGCACATGTCCAACACCGCCGTGCTCGAAGGCGTCCTGGAGCGGATCACCTACGCCAACGAGGAGAACGGGTACACCGTCGCCCGCGTCGACACCGGGAGGGGGAGCGGCGACCTGCTCACCGTCGTCGGGTCGCTCCTGGGCGCGCAGCCCGGTGAGTCCCTGCGGATGGAGGGGCGTTGGGCCTCGCACCCGCAGTTCGGCAAGCAGTTCCAGGTCGACAACTACACGACGGTCCTGCCCGCCACCATCCAGGGCATCCGCCGCTATCTGGGCTCCGGCCTGATCAAGGGCATCGGCCCGGTCATGGCCGACCGCATCACCACGCACTTCGGCGTCGGCACCCTGGACATCATCGAGCAGCACCCCGGGCGGCTCGTCGAGGTCCCCGGGCTCGGCCCGAAGCGCACGAAGATGATCGCCGCGGCCTGGGAGGAGCAGAAGGCCATCAAGGAGGTGATGGTCTTCCTTCAGAGCGTCGGGGTCTCCACCTCCATCGCCGTGCGCATCTACAAGAAGTACGGGGACGCCTCGATCTCCGTCGTGCGGAACCAGCCCTACCGGCTGGCCGCCGACGTCTGGGGCATCGGGTTCCTGACCGCCGACCGCATCGCCCAGGCCGTGGGCATTCCGCACGACAGCCCCGAGCGGGTCAAGGCCGGACTGCAGTACGCCCTGTCGCAGTCCACCGACCAGGGCCACTGCTTCCTGCCCGAGGAACGGCTGATCGCGGACGGGGTGAAGCTGCTCCAGGTGGACACGGGGCTCGTCATCGAGTGCCTGGCCGAGCTCGCGGAGGACCCGGAGGGCGTCGTGCGGGAGAAGGTGCCGGGCCCGGAGGACGGGCAGCCCGTCACCGCCGTGTACCTGGTGCCCTTCCACCGGGCCGAGATCTCCCTGGCCGCCCAGGTGCAGCGCCTGCTGCGTACGCCGCAGGACCGGATGCCGGCCTTCCAGGACGTCGACTGGGACAAGGCCCTGGGCTGGCTCGCGGGGCGCACGGGGGCGAAGCTGGCGCCCGGGCAGGAGGCCGCCGTCCGGCTCGCGCTCAGTCGCAAGGTGGCCGTCCTCACGGGTGGTCCGGGCTGCGGCAAGTCTTTCACCGTGCGGTCCGTCGTCGAGCTGGCGCGGGCCAAGGGCGCGAAGGTGGTCCTGGCCGCCCCGACCGGGCGGGCCGCGAAGCGGCTCTCGGAGCTCACCGGTGCCGAGGCGTCCACCGTGCACCGGCTGCTGGAGCTGAAACCCGGTGGTGACGCGGCCTACGACCGGGACCGGCCGCTGGACGCCGACCTCGTGGTCGTGGACGAGGCGTCGATGCTCGACCTGCTGCTCGCCAACAAGCTCGTCAAGGCGGTGGCACCCGGTGCCCACCTCCTCCTGGTCGGTGACGTCGACCAGCTCCCCTCGGTGGGTGCCGGCGAGGTGCTGCGGGACCTGCTCGCCGACGGCGGCCCCTTGCCGGCGGTCCGGCTGACGACGATCTTCCGCCAGGCCCAGCGGTCCGGGGTCGTCACCAACGCCCACCGGATCAACTCCGGTCTGGTGCCGCTCACCCAGGGGCTGGACGACTTCTTCCTCTTCGTGGAGGACGAGACGGAGGACGCCGGAGTACTCGCCGTGGACGTCGCGGCCCGCCGCATCCCCGCCAGATTCGGCCTCGACGCCCGCCGTGACGTGCAAGTCCTCGCGCCGATGCACCGGGGCCCGGCGGGCGCCGGACACCTCAACGGCCTGCTCCAGCAGGCCGTCACGCCCGGCCGCCCCGATCTGCCGGAGAAGCGCTTCGGCGGCCGGGTCTTCCGGGTCGGCGACAAGGTCACCCAGGTCCGCAACAACTACGACAAGGGAGAGAACGGCGTCTTCAACGGCACGGTCGGCGTCGTCACCGCCCTCGACGCGGACGAACAGCGCCTGACGGTCCGTACGGACGAGGACGAGGAGATCGGCTACGACTTCGACGAGCTGGACGAGCTGGCCCACGCCTATGCCATGACGATCCACCGCTCCCAGGGCAGCGAGTACCCGGCGGTCGTCATCCCCGTGACCACCAGCGCCTGGATGATGCTCCAGCGAAACCTGCTCTACACGGCCGTGACCAGGGCGAAGAAGCTCGTCGTGCTGGTCGGCTCGCGCAGGGCCATCGGGCAGGCGGTCCGCACGGTTTCCGCAGGCAGGCGCTGTACGGCGCTGGATTTCCGGCTGCGGGGAGGGCCGGTGGAAGACTTCCCGGAAAAATGATCGATCAAAACGGTGGGAAACATCACTGAGCCCTTCCGGAACCGGATCGCAGGGGGCAGGATGAGTAAGTTGGCGGCACTGAGTGCCGCCAGTAGGTCCAATGGACGACCCCGAGTGCACTCTCCTGAGCCAAATGGGGGAGGGTGGAGACAGTCAGGGCACCTCGAAGAAGAGGCACTACGTCGGTGAGGGATGACGTGAGCGAGCACACCAACAACGCTGTAGTACTGCGGTACGGCGATGACGAGTACACCTACCCGGTGATCGACAGCACCGTCGGCGACAAGGGCTTCGACATCGGGAAGCTCCGGGCCAATACGGGCCTGGTCACGCTGGACAGCGGATACGGCAACACAGCCGCGTACAAATCCGCCATCACCTACCTCGACGGCGAGCAGGGCATCCTGCGCTACCGCGGTTACCCCATCGAGCAGCTCGCCGAGAGCTCGACGTTCCTCGAGGTCGCCTACACGCTGATCAACGGCGACCTCCCCAAGGTCGACGAGCTGTCGGCCTTCAAGAACGAGATCACCCAGCACACGCTGCTGCACGAGGACGTCAAGCGCTTCTTCGACGGCTTCCCGCGCGACGCCCACCCGATGGCCATGCTCTCCTCGGTCGTCAGCGCGCTGTCCACCTTCTACCAGGACAGCCACAACCCGTTCGACGAGGAGCAGCGCCACCTCTCGACGATCCGTCTGCTGGCCAAGCTCCCGACGATCGCCGCGTACGCGTACAAGAAGTCGATCGGTCACCCGTTCGTCTACCCGCGCAACGACCTCGGCTACGTCGAGAACTTCCTGCGCATGACCTTCTCGGTCCCCGCCCAGGAGTACGTGCCGGACCCGGTCGTCGTCGCGGCGCTGGAGAAGCTGCTCATCCTGCACGCGGACCACGAGCAGAACTGCTCCACCTCCACCGTGCGCCTGGTCGGCTCCTCGCAGGCCAACATGTTCGCCTCCATCTCCGCCGGTATCTCGGCGCTGTGGGGCCCGCTGCACGGCGGTGCCAACCAGTCGGTGCTGGAGATGCTCGAGGGCATCCAGGCCAACGGCGGCGACGTCGACTCCTTCATCCAGAAGGTGAAGAACAAGGAGGACGGCGTCCGCCTGATGGGCTTCGGCCACCGGGTGTACAAGTCCTTCGACCCGCGCGCCAAGATCATCAAGGCTGCCGCCCACGACGTGCTGGCCTCGCTCGGCAAGTCGGACGAGCTGCTCGACATCGCGCTCAAGCTGGAGGAGCACGCGCTGTCCGACGACTACTTCGTCTCGCGCAACCTCTACCCCAACGTGGACTTCTACACCGGTCTGATCTACCGCGCCATGGGCTTCCCGACCGAGATGTTCACCGTGCTGTTCGCCCTCGGCCGGCTGCCGGGCTGGATCGCCCAGTGGCACGAGATGATCAAGGAGCCGGGATCCCGCATCGGGCGCCCGCGCCAGATCTACACCGGCGAGGTCCTGCGCGACTTCGTCCCGGCCGAGAGCCGCTGACACCCGGTCCCCGAGCGGCCGTAGTACCCGGCCCGCACGGCCGACCGCCTTCGCCCCGCGTGCCGCCCCTGTCCCTCAGGGTGCGGCGTCCGGGGCGATTCGGCGTTTCGGGGGAGGGGACGGGGACGCGGGTGGGGCCGGGGCCCCGCCCCCGGCCGGGCGGCCCCCAGCGGGGAGAACGTCCGGCGGGCGGTCCGGGGGATGCCGGGAACGCGAGAAGCGCCCCGCCGTCGATCCCCCCACGGGTCGACGGACAGGGCGCTTCCCATATCCCGGAGCGGATTCCCCCCACGGGATCCGGCCGGGCGTCTGCCGGGAGCCGGGGCTCCCGTTGTCCTTGCGGTGGTGCTGTTCACTCGGGTCCTGCCGTGCGGGCTTGCCGGGGTACGTACGCGCGGGAGGGCCGCTCAAAGCTTCCCGGTGCACGTGCCCCGGCCAACGCTTGCCCGGAGCGTCCCCCAAGACACTCCGTCGGACGTCCCCCAAGACATCCTCGGCATCGCACTCTTAGACTCACCGACCCTTCAGAAGGTTACCCTCGAACCGGTGTGATCTAAGTCTCTTTGTGTACATCAGGTGAAGGAGCGCAACCGCAGGCTGTTCGCCACGACGAACACCGACGAGAACGCCATCGCCGCTCCCGCGATCATGGGGCTGAGCAGCCCGGACGCGGCGAGAGGCAGGGCGGCCACGTTGTAGCCGAAGGCCCAGAAGAGGTTGCCCCTGATGGTCGACAGAGTACGCCTCGACAGCCGGATGGCGTCAGCCGCCACCTTGAGATCTCCACGAACCAGTGTGAGGTCCCCGGCCTCGATCGCCGCGTCCGTACCCGTGCCCATGGAAAGGCCCAGGTCCGCGACCGCCAGGGCCGCCGCGTCGTTGACGCCGTCGCCGACCATGGCGACGGAGCGCCCCTCGGACTGCAGGCGCCGGACGACGTCCACCTTGTCCACGGGCATGACCTCCGCGTAGACCTCGTCGATCCCCACGGCCTCGGCCACCGCGTCGGCCACCGCCCGGTTGTCACCGGTCAGCAGGATGGGCCGGAGGCCCAGCGCGCGGAGCTCCGCGACGGCGGCGGCGCTGGTCTCCTTCACCGCGTCGGCGACCTCCAGCACCCCCCGGGCCTCGCCGTCCCAGGCGACGGCGATGGCCGTACGGCCGTGCCGAGCGGCGTCCGCCACGGCCTCGGCCAGGGCGGGCGGAAGGGTGATGTCCGAGTCCGCGAGGAGCTTGGGGCGGCCCGCGAGCACCTCGTGCCCCTCCACGCGTCCGCGGACCCCGAGTCCGGGGACGTTGGTGAAGGACGTGGCGGAGGGGAGGCCCGCCGGGGTGCGGGCGGCGGCTCCGGTGGCGACCGCCCGGGCGACGGGGTGCTCGGACGCGTGTTCCAAGGCCCCCGCGAGGCGCAGGACGTCGTCCTCGGCCGTTCCGGCCGCGGTGTGGACACGTCCGAGGGTCATGTGGCCGGTGGTGACGGTCCCGGTCTTGTCGAGGAGGATCGTGTCGGCCGCGCGGGTCGTCTCCAGCACCTCCGGCCCCTTGATGAGGATGCCCAGCTGGGCCCCGCGCCCGGTGCCCACCATGAGGGCGGTGGGAGTGGCGAGCCCCAGGGCGCAGGGGCACGCGATGATCAGGACGGCCACCGCGGCGGTGAAGGAGGCGGTGATGTCGTCGGTGGCGAGCAGCCACGCGACCAGGGTGGCCAGGGCGATGAGCAGGACGACGGGGACGAAGACCGCCGAGATCCGGTCCGCGAGGCGCTGGGCCGCCGCCTTCCCGTTCTGGGCGTTCTCGACGAGCTCCGCCATCCGGGCCAGCTGGGTGTCGCCGCCGACGTGGGTGGCCTCGACGACCAGCCGGCCGGACACGTTGAGGGTGGCCCCGGTGACCGGGTCGCCCACGCCAGCGTCCACGGGCACGGACTCGCCGGTCAGCATGGAGACGTCGACGGCCGAGGACCCGTCCAGGACCGTGCCGTCCGTGGCGATCTTCTCGCCCGGCCGTACGACGAAGCGGTCGCCGACGGCGAGCAGGGCGACCGGTATCCGCACCTCGGCCTCCGCGCCGTCGGGGCCGGCGCGGAGGACCGCCACGTCCTTGGCGCCCAGGTGCAGCAGGGCGCGCATCTGCGCTCAGCTCACAGCAGACCGCTGGACGGTGAACACCGCACCCTCCGGGTCGGCGACCGTGGCCAGCCTCCCGCCCGGGCTGTCCCGTGGC